>NZ_AKJP02000032.1:0-274135 GCF_000282275.2 Pseudomonas sp. GM30
CCGCGAGTCAGTACCCGAATTTCTTGACGACCATAGAGCGTTGGAACCACCTGATCCCATCCCGAACTCAGAAGTGAAACGATGCATCGCCGATGGTAGTGTGGGGTTTCCCCATGTGAGAGTAGGTCATCGTCAAGATTAAATTCCGAAACCCCAATTGCGAAAGCAGTTGGGGTTTTGTTTTGCCCGCAGGAAAGTGCTTTGCATGCCAACTCAGGCACTAACTGCTTGTTTTTGCCTCGATCTGACGCGAAAGCCACGCCCGGCTGTAGGCCAGAACACGGCTAGCCATGATGGTCGGAAAATGGATAAAGCCATGGGCGGACGAGGGCAATAGATGTACTTCAGCAGGTGCTGATTGTTGCCAGCGCTGAGCCAGTTCCAGCGTGTCATCGCGTAGCGGATCCAGTTCACCGGTGAACATCAACGCCGGTGGCAATCCGCTCAAGTCGCCGTACAGCGGAGACAGTGGCGCCCGCCGGCGCTCATCATCGCTCAAGCCCGGAGTCAGCAGGCCCAATGCCTCGGCCATGCCCGGGCCGTCTAACACCAGCGTTTCAGCAGCGGCTGAGTGCACGCTCGGGGTGCCCGCGAGATCGTAGACGCCGTAATAAAGCAGGGCGCCGCTGACCCGCTGCAGCAAATCGGCTGATTGCTTGAGCGACAACAGCGTGGCGACGGCCAGGTGCGCGCCCGCCGATTCGCCGACAACGATCACCGGCAGGCCGACGAACTCCGTGCAATCGTCGCTGAGCAGCCAGCGTGCGGCGCACAGACAATCCTGCATGAGATCCTCAATAGGCGTATTGATTGCCAATCGATAGTCAACCGATACCACTGCCACGTTGCATGCCTTGACCATGGCGATATTGAGGTCGTCGTTCATCTGCGCATTGCCGATCACCCAGCCGCCACCGTGGTAATCCAGCACCACACCTTGAGCCTTCCCTTGCGGTCGGATGATTCGGACGGGCACTGAAGTACCTTGCGAATAGACCACAGTGTTTTGCGCAAGCAGGTCATATTTGAGCGGTTTGTCCGTGCCGACAATCTGACTGAAGCGCAGCAATGCCTGGATCAAACGCGGAGTCAGCCGATTGCGGATGCGAAACCGCGGCAGCCAGGCGAGTTTGCGGTTGAAGCGCTGCATCTGCGCCAGATCACTTTCGCTGAATTCAAGCGTGTTATCAGCCAAATCCTTTCTCCCTCATCAGCAATCCCCCCTTAAAGATACATGCCGTTACGGCGGAGAGGTGAAGGGCGCCGCGCGGTCAGGAACATGTGCATCATTCCCCACGCGCTGCAATGTTTCCGGCACCGCCAACCACAACAGCATAAACGCCACCCCGGCAATCACCGCCAGGGTCAGAAAAGCCGCGTTGTAACCGGCCTCCTGCAACACAATGCCCGCGACACTACTGCTCAATGCCGCGCCCAGGCCGAATACCGTCGAGAGGGCGCCGAGGCTGATGTTGAAGTGGCCGGTGCCCTGCGTCAGGTCTTTCACTACCACCGGGAACAGTGCACCGAAAATCCCCGCACCGACGCCGTCGAGCATTTGCACCGCAACCAGCCAGTAAGGATCAGCAGACAAGGTGTAGAGCACGCCACGCAACGGCAGAATCAGGAAGCCTGCGAGCAGCAGCGGCTTGCGTCCCCACACATCGGCTTTGGCCCCGACCAGCAAGGCGACCGGCACCATGACCAGTTGCGCGGCGACAATGCAGGCCGAGGTCAACGGCGTCGCCATCTGCAAGTTGACCTGCGCCAGTTTCTGGCTCACCAATGGCAGCATCGCCGCGTTGGCCAAGTGGAAGAGGGCACAGCAGATGGCGAACATCAGCAGCGCCTTGTTGGTCAGCAGCACCGCGAATCCCGAAGGTGCCTTGGCATGTGCGGCGTCGCTGGGGTCCAGTCCCCGTGCCAGATCATGGTTGATCGCGTTGGCATCGACGAAGCTCACGGCGATTACACTGCACAGCGCCATGACCGCCATCAGATAGAACACCGCCACCGGCCCGAACAGGTAGGCGAAACCACCGGCCAGCAGCGCCGCGCAGGCGTTGCCGGCGTGGTTGAAGGTTTCGTTGCGTCCGGTGCGTTGGGTGAAGGCTCGTGGGCCGGTGATGCCGAGGGTGATCGCCGAAATGGCCGGGGCGAACACCGACGCTGCCGCGGCGCTCAGCGCTTGGGTGATCGCCACCAGGCTGAAGGAGGTAACGAACGGCAACACCACGCAACTGCCGGTTACCAGCAGCGCGGCAACTGCGATCGCTGCCCGCTTACTACGGGTGTTGTCGACCAGGGCGCCGGCGGGTGTCTGGGTGACAAGGGCGGCGATGCCGGCCAGGGTCATCACCACCCCGATGCTGGCCGGCTCCCAGTGGTGAACCGCCAACAGATAAATCGCCAGATACGGCCCGAGTCCGTCGCGCACATCGGCGAGGAAGAAATTCAGGCTGTCCAGCGAGAGGTTGTTGCGACGATCGTTATGAGTGACCACGCTGGCATCTTCAATAAACGAGGTTTGGCGAAATGCCTCAACCTCCGCTAAGTCAGTGACTTGTCGCCTGCGGATTTAGTTTCGTGCAGGGTGCAGGCGCGAGGCTCGAATCGCTCGACGTTCTCCCGAGCAATGGCAACCCGAAAAGGGTCAAGCCAATACCGAACAGGGCGCTGACACTCAGCGGATCGTCGAACTGCAGCCACGCCCACAGCAGCGTCACGGGTGGCGTCAGAAACAGTGCGCAACTGATGCGTTGCATGCTGAAACGCTGCAGGCAAAGCCAGTAAAACCCATAGCCGCCGAAGGTCGAGAAAATCACCAGCCACAGCACGCCACTGGCGAAATCCGTACTGATGGGCGGGCACAATTCACCCTCGACACCGGCCAGCAACGCAAACAGCGGCACCACGGCACACACCTGAATGAACAGCGCTGTAGTGACCGGCATTGCCACGCCGGCGCGGGCTTTTTCAAACAAGGTGGCAGCCGCCAGCGACAGCACCGCCAGCAATGGCAAGCTGTAGACCCACAGCGTCGCATTGGCCCATTCGACACTCGCGGCGCTGGCCAGCAGCATGCCGATCACGCACAGCGCCAGCCCCAGCCATTGCCAGCCGCGCGTGCGCTGGCCCGGGACGCTGCCGGCCAGCAGCACAATCGTCAGCGGCAACAGATTGGCAAACAGTGACGCGGTTCCCGGCGTGACGCCAAGTTGAATCGAGGCGGCAATCGGTCCGATGTAGCCACCCATTGCGAACAGCCCAAGCAGTGCCTGGTGCAGCACATCTTTTCCGCGCAAACCACGCAAGCCAGCCCAGGCGAAGGGCAACAACAGCAACCCCGCCAGCACAAATCGCCACAACGAGGCCAGATACACGCTGCCCTGATCGGCGATGTAGCGATAACCGATGAATCCGGAACTCCAGCTGACCACCATCGCCATCAGCAAGCAAAAATTCAGCAGTGAAAATCGAATCGATATGACGTTCATCGAGTGGCACCTGACAGGGGGCTGAGTTCGATGATATGAATCAACCGCTGATGCACACAAACGATACGATCCGCACCACTGATGCAGGAATTCTCAAGCATGGCCGAAGCCCTTGATATCGAACTGTTGCGCACCTTTCAGGCGATCGTGCGCTTCGGGCAATTTCTCGCCGCCGCGAGTTTCCTCAACAAGAGCCCGTCAGCGGTCAGCCTGCATGTGCGGCGTCTGGAAGCGCTGGCGGGCGGGCGCTTGCTGGAGCGCGATAACCAGACGGTCAACCTCACTCCACTGGGTCGACGCTTTGCCCTGCAGAGCGCCGAATTGCTGCGCCACCACGATCAATTGCTGGCGAGTTTCAGCACGCCGCTGGCCAGCGGGCGGGTTCGCCTGGGGATTTCCGAGGAGTATGCCGGCGCGGTACTGGGCTGTACGTTGCCGCACCTGTCGGCAAATTTTCCGCACATCGAACTGGAAGTCGAAACGGGTGCCAGTGGCCGTTTGAGTGCGCGTCTGGAGCGCGGGCAGCTGGATCTGGCGTTGCTGGTGGTCGTCGCCGATGCGCCGCCATCGACGCGTTGCGTAAGGATGCTGGGCCTGACCCAGCCAGTGTGGGTCGCCGCGCACAACTACACGCAGGATCTTACCCGGCCGGTACCGCTGGCCTTGCACGGTAAGGGGTGCCCGTATCGCAGCGTTGCCGTGGATGCATTGAGCGAGCAGGGGCGGCGGTGGCGCGCAGTGATTGTCAGCGCCGGAGCGAGCGCGCTGGAAACAGCCATCGAGGCCAGTCTGGCGGTGGGCATTGTTGATCGCGCGCAAGTGCGCCCCGGCATGCGGGTGCTGAGCAGTGAAGAGGGATTACCCGAGTTGCCGTTGCACGAGTTGCGCCTGATGCAGGCACCGGGTGAATTGAGTGAGGCGGGGGAGGTTCTGGTGCGCTTGATCGGTGACGGCTTCGTATTGTGACGCGTTGATCGACGGCAGCCCCGGGCAGGGCCGCCGTCAGTCATTACATCAGTTGATGCGCGGATGCTGCTGCACCAACTCCTTGCGCTTGGCTTCCAGCTCGGCGATTTCGGCGTCGATGTCTTCGATTTTCTGCTCGATGTTGTCGTGGTGTTCCTTGAGCAGTTCCTTCGCTTCCTCAAGGTCCGACGCCGCCGGCGCGGCACCGCGCAGCGGTTTGTTGGCGGTCTCTTTCATGGTCACGCCGGTGATCAGGCCGACCACGGCAATCACCATCAGGTAGTAGGCCGGCATGTACAGGTTGTTGGTGCTTTCTACCAGCCAGGCCACGGCAGTCGGGGTAAGGCCGGCGATCAGCACCGAGACGTTGAAAGCCGCGGCCAGTGCACTGTAGCGGATGTGTGTGGGGAACATCGCCGGCAGGGTCGAAGCCATGACGCCGATGAAGAAGTTGAGCAATACCGCGAGGATCAGCAGGCCGGAGAAGATCAGACCGATCTTGCCGCTGTTGATCAGCATGAACGCCGGAATCGCCAGCAGGAACAGGCCGATGCTGCCGATCACAATGAAAGGCTTGCGGCCGATCTTGTCGCTGATAAATCCAATAGCCGGCTGCACGAACAGCATGCCGACCATGATCGCGATGATGATCAGCACGCCACGGTTTTCGCTGTAGTGCAGGTTGTGCGACAGGTAGCTCGGCATGTAGGTCAGCAGCATGTAATAGGTGACGTTGGTCACCGCCACCACACCGATACAGGTCATCAGGCTGCGCCAGTGTTTAGTCGCGACTTCCTTGAACGAGACCTTCGGGCCGCCGGCCAGACCTTCACGGTCGCCTTCTTCGAGTTTCTCGACATGCTGTTGAAACGCCGGGGTTTCTTCCAGCGCATGCCGCAGATAAAGGCCGATCATGCCCAGCGGCAGGGCGAGGAAGAACGGCAGGCGCCAGCCCCATTCGAGGAATTTCTCTTCGCCGATGATCGCCGAGATCAGCACCACCACACCGGCGCCTAGGACGAAGCCGGCAATCGAGCCGAAGTCCAGCCAACTGCCGAGGAAACCACGTTTGCGATCGGGCGCGTATTCGGCGACGAAGATTGAGGCGCCGGTGTACTCACCGCCGACCGAGAAACCCTGGGCCATTTTCGCTAGCAACAACAGGATCGGCGCCCAGATGCCGATCGACTCGTAAGACGGTATCAGGCCGATGGCGAAGGTACTCAGCGACATGATCACGATGGTCGCGGCCAGCACTTTCTGTCGCCCGTACTTGTCGCCCAGTGCACCGAAGAACAGCCCGCCCAGCGGACGGATCAGGAACGGCACCGAGAAGGTCGCCAGCGCTGCAATCATCTGCACGCCAGGGTCGGCGCCGGGGAAGAAGATCTTGCCCAGTGCATAGGCGACGAAGCCGTACACCCCGAAGTCGAACCATTCCATGGCGTTGCCCAGGGCGGCGGCGGTGATCGCCTTGCGCATCTTGGCATCGTCGACAATCGTGATGTCTTTCAATCCGATGGGATTGACCTTGTTTTTCCTTGATTTCATGCGGGTCACTCATAGCTGAACGGATTCGATGCCATTGTTTTGCTGGCATGGGTTCTTTCCGTCAGATACAAGAAGACACGAAAAAATTCACTGCTCAGGGCATTTTTGTCGTTTGCCCGTGCTGATGCACCGCGCAAGCAGCGGCTCCCACCCGGCGGCGATTACGCAAAAGCACAAGACGTCAGGCTGAAAACCCGGATAATGGCCGCCAATTCGTTTTTGCTCTCTGGTAAACCCGCATGGAAATCAAGGTCAACTTTCTCGACAACCTTCGACTTGAAGCCAAGTTCGACGACTTCACGGTGATCGCCGATCAGCCCATTCGCTACAAGGGCGATGGCTCGGCACCGGGGCCGTTCGACTACTTCCTGGCGTCGTCGGCCTTGTGCGCGGCTTACTTCGTGAAGCTGTACTGCGAAACGCGCAACATCCCGACCGAGAATATTCGCCTGTCGCAGAACAACATCGTCGACCCGGAAAACCGCTACAACCAGATCTTCAAGATCCAGGTCGAATTGCCGGCGGACATTTCCGAGAAGGATCGTCTGGGCATCCTGCGTTCGATTGATCGCTGCACGGTGAAGAAGGTTGTGCAGACCGGCCCCGAGTTCGTGATCGAGGAGGTCGAGAACCTCGACGCCGATGCGCAAGCGCTGCTGATGCCACACTCGACTTCCGAGGCCGGCACCTACATTGCCGGTAAGGATCTGCCGCTGGAGCAGACCATCGCCAACATGTCGGGGATCCTCGCCGATCTGGGGATGAAGATCGAAATCGCTTCGTGGCGCAACATCGTGCCTAACGTCTGGTCGTTGCACATCCGCGATGCGCATTCGCCGATGTGTTTCACCAATGGTAAAGGCGCGACCAAAGAGGGCGCGCTGGCCTCGGCATTGGGCGAGTTCATCGAGCGCCTGAATTGCAACTTCTTCTACAACGACCAGTTCTGGGGCGAGGACATCGCCACCGCCGAGTTCGTGCATTACCCGAATGAGCGCTGGTTCAAACCGGGCCCGAAAGACGAACTGCCGGCAGAGATTCTCGACCAGTACTGCCTGGACATTTACAACCGCGACGGCGAGCTCAAAGGTTCGCACCTGTTCGACACCAACTCCGGCAACACCCAGCGTGGCATCTGCTCGCTGCCGTTTGTGCGCCAGTCGGATGGCGAGGTGGTGTACTTCCCGTCGAACCTGATCGAAAACCTGTTCCTGAGCAACGGCATGAGCGCCGGCAACACCTTGGCCGAAGCCCAGGTGCAGTGCCTGTCGGAGATCTTCGAGCGCGCGGTCAAACGCGAAATCCTCGAAGGCGAAATGGCCTTGCCCGACGTGCCGCAGGAGGTGCTGGAGAAGTACCCGAGCATTCTTGCCGGGATCAAAGGCCTGGAAGAGCAGGGCTTCCCGGTGCTGGTCAAGGACGCGTCGCTGGGCGGTGAATTCCCGGTGATGTGTGTGACCCTGATGAACCCGCGCACTGGCGGCGTGTTCGCCTCGTTCGGCGCGCACCCGAGCTTGGAGGTAGCGCTGGAACGCAGCCTGACCGAACTGCTGCAAGGCCGCAGTTTCGAAGGCTTGAACGATCTGCCGCAACCGACATTCTCCGGCCAGGCAGTGACCGAACCGAACAACTTCGTCGAGCACTTCATCGACTCCAGCGGTGTGGTGTCGTGGCGCTTCTTCAGTGCCAAGGCTGATTTCGAATTCGTCGAGTGGGACTTCTCGGGTCAGGGCGAAAACTCCAACGCCGAAGAAGCCGCAACCCTGTTCGGCATCCTCGAGGACATGGGCAAAGAAGCCTACATGGCGGTCTACGACGACCTCGGCGCCAACGCCTGCCGGATTCTGGTGCCGGACTACTCGGAAATCTATCCGGTGGACGACCTGATCTGGGACAACACCAACAAGGCCCTGCAATTCCGCGCCGACATCCTCAATCTGCACAGCCTGAGCAAGGTCGGCCTGCGCAATCTCGCTCAAGGCCTGGAAAACAGCGAGCTGGATGATTACACCGATATCACCACGCTGATCGGCATCGAGTTCGACGACAACACGCCGTGGGGCAAACTGACGATTCTGGAACTGCGCCTGCTGATCTACCTCGCCCTGCAGAAATTCGAACAGGCCAAGGATCTGGTCGAAGCCTTCCTGCAATACAACGACAACACCGTCGAGCGCGGCTTGTTCTACCAAGCGGTGAACGTATGCCTGGAAATGGAGCTGGACGAGGATCTGGAACTGGCCGACTACGAGGCCAACTTCCGCCGCATGTTCGGTGACGAGCGCATGGACGCGGCGATCGGCTCGGTCAACGGCAGTGTGCGTTTCTACGGTCTGACACCGACCAGCATGAAACTCGAAGGGCTGGATCGTCACCTGCGTCTAATCGACAGCTACAAGAAGCTGCACGCGGCGCGGGCCAATGCGGCGGGTTTGAATCGCTGATCGGTAAGCCTGTAGTGAGGGGATTCATCCCCGATGGCGTGCAAAGCGAGCCCGGCTTCTTCAACCAATAAAGAAGCGGGCCTGCTGCGCAGTCCATCGGGGATGAATCCCCTCGCCACAAATAAGTATTCTGGTGACACAACCTCATGTGGAAGCGAGCCGGCTCGCGAAGAGCGCGTATCAGTCGCCATCGTCCTGGCTGACAGATCGCATTCGCCAGCAGGTTGGCTCCCTCAGCGCTTGCACTGCGCCTGCACCACCTGACAGGTGTTCGGCGTGCCTCCGGAGCGGCTCGCATAACGCATGCAGTTATTCATCGACTTTTTGCGCGCCATGCTCAAGGTATCGCCCCAGGCCAGCCCCCCTTCGCCGGAAGTGGGCACGGCTTTGGCGTAGCAGTTCGAGCCGTTGGTGGCGTAGCGCTTGCTCGAACAGCCGGCCGTTAGCCCAAGAGTGGTGGCGAGCAGGCTGAGCAGCAGCCATGAGGTGCATTGGCGTACGTTTGTTGCAGTCATCACGGTTCCCCGTTGGGTCAAGCGCATTGATTGCCTGTCTGTCAGGCGTTGGGCATTATCCAGCAATCGACATAAGGAAGCGTCCCCAATGCGTGCACCCACACTACACCTGATGTGCGGCAAGATCGCCTCGGGCAAATCGACACTGGCCCAATCACTGGCTGAGGAGCACGGCGCGCTGTTGCTCAGTGAGGATCAGTGGCTGTCGCGACTGTATCCGGAGCAGATCAAATCCGTGGCGGATTACGTTCGATGTGCGCGGCAGATTCGCGGGGTGCTGGGGCCGTTGGTGATCGATGTGCTCGCGGCCGGGGTGAGTGTGGTGCTGGATTTTCCGGCCAATACTGTGGCGGATCGGCAGTGGCTGCGAGGGCTGGCAGATAGCGCGCGAGTGCCGCACTGCCTGCACTATCTCGAAGTGGATGACGACACCTGCCGCGTCCGGCTGCATGCACGCAACGCGCTGGCGGAGCATGAATTTGCGGCGTCGGATGCGGAGTTTGATTTGATCACGCGCCACTTTCAGGTGCCGGACGTGGGCGAGGGGCTGGAGATCGTCATGCACCGCAATCGGCAACAGGGCTAGTTCCCACCAATGATCTCAGTCTGCCGACCTGCTGCATGACCCTGTAGGAGTGAGCCTGCTCGCGATGGGGCCATGTCAGGCACCCCGCACACTCTGCTGCACAAACCGCTCGATCAACCACCGTGCCGCCGGTCCCGGTGGCAGGTCGGTGCGGTAGATGACGTCGAACGGGTAGATGCCGCTTTGGTACTCCGGCAGGTTCAGCTGTACCAGTCGGCCGGACTGCAAATCTTCCTCGACCATCGGCAACGGCATGTTCCCCCAGCCAATCCCTTCGCGCAGCAGCATGTGTTTGGCACCCAGATCCGCCAGGCGCCAGGTGCGGTTGCTGAGGACGGCGAAGTCGCGATCCTTGGTCAGTTGCGAGCGATCGGACAACACCAATTGCGTCAGTTCACGCCCGGCGCCCGGTGTGTTCGCTTCACCCGAAGCCAACGGATGATTCGGTGCCGCCACCGGAATCAACTCGACATTGCCGGCACCGATACGCTCGATCGCATCGATGCCTTCATTCATTGGCCCACTGACGCCAATGATCGCGCCACGATTGATCACTCGCTCAGTCACCGCCCCCAGCGCCTCCATGTGCAAATGCAGAGCGACGGTGGGAAACGCCTCGCGAAACGACTTCAACGCATCCACCACCCGCTGCGGCGGCAGCATCACGTCCAGCACCACATGCACCTCGGCTTCCAGCCCCTGCAACAGGCCTTTGACCTTGGCGCGCAAGCCATGCACGCCGTTGGCGATGGTGCGCGCCTCGGCCAGTACGGTGCGGCCGGCCTCGGTGAGTTGTGGTTTGCGCGTGGTCTGGCGATCGAACAGCGTTACCCCCAGCTGCAATTCCAAGTTGGCCATCGAATAGCTGATCACCGACGTTGCGCGGTGCAGCTTCCTCGCGGCGGCGGCGAAACTGCCCAATTCCACCACCGTCAGAAACACCCGCAGTTGATCCAGCGTCGGCGTGCCCGGGTCAGAAATCATGGCTGTTACCTCGTCATCATCAGCGAACTGGCATCGTCGCTGAGCTGCGTCAGCTTGTCTATTTTCTAGAACGTAATGATCGAAATTAGTCGGCTATTCAGATTAGCGGGCCAGGCGCACCATTTCCTCACTTGGACGATTCATCTCGGATCGCCGCACCTTTGAAGGAAATACCGTCATGACCACTACCGCAAACATTGCTCCAACCGCTACTGAACAAACCCGCAATGACGTCACCCAGTCCTCGGCCTCGTTGATCGGCCGCATTCTGCTCAGCGCGATCTTCATCCTCTCCGGTTTTTCCAAACTGGCGGCGCCGGCGATGATGATCGGCTACATCGGCTCGGTCGGTCTGCCACTGCCGCAAGTGGCGCTGGCGCTGGCAATCATCGTAGAAATCGGTGGCGGCCTGGCACTGATCGCCGGCTACCGCACCCGAGCCGTCGCCGCTGTGCTGGCCGTGTTCAGCGTGGTCACTGCGCTGGCGTTCCACAACGCCTTGGGCGATCAGAATCAGTTCATCCACTTTTTCAAGAACATCGCCATGGCCGGTGGCCTTCTGCAAGTGGTCGCGTTCGGCGCCGGTCGTTTCAGCCTTGACGCTCGTCGTCACTGATCACGCGCTACCCACTCCAATCGATCGAGGTCTCTCATGAAAGCCATCCGCGTGTATGAATACGGCAACCCCGAAGTGTTGCAACTGGAGGACATCGCCGACCCTGTGGCCGGCGAAGGTGAAGTGTTGATCGAGGTCGCCGGGGCAGGGGTCAACCCGATCGACTGGAAGGTGCTGTCCGGCGCGATGAAAGCGTTCATTCCGCTGCCACTGCCATTCACCCCGGGCGTTGAAGTGTCCGGCAAAGTAATCGCCACTGGCCCCGGTGTGACCCAACTCAAGCTCGGTGATGAAGTGTTCGGCTTCATCAACATCGTCGGTGGCTATGCGAGCAAAGCCGTGGCCCCGGTGAGCAAACTGGCGCTGAAACCGCAATCCCTCAGCGCCTTGCAGGCTGGTGCCGTTCCGGCCACCGCGCTCACCGCGTGGCAAGCGTTGACCGAGCATGCTGGCGTGCAGCGGCGGCAGAAAGTGCTGATTCACGCCGCCGCCGGTGGCGTGGGCAGCATGGCGGTGCAGATTGCCAAGTACCTGGGCGCCGAAGTCATCGCCACCGCCTCGGCCAGTAATCATGCGTACCTCAAGCAACTCGGTGCTGACTACGTTATCGACTACACCACGCAGGCGTTCGATGAGCTGGTATCTGAAGTCGACGTGGTGCTCGATCTGGTGGGCGGTGACACCCAGAACCGTTCGTTCCGCGTGTTGAAACGCGGAGGCTTATTGATCTCACCGGTCAGCGCGCCGAGCATCACGTTGGCCAATGACTACGGCGTAACCCCGATCAACTTCGCCACCCGCTCCGACGGTGCGCAGTTGTCGTTGATCGCCGAACTGTTCGATCGCGGCCACCTCACGGTCGACGTCGAAGTGTTCCCGCTGAGTGAGGCGCAACGTGCGCTCGAGAAAAGCCTGAGCCGCCGTGGTCACGGCCGGTTGGTCCTCGATCCTACGAAGTAGTTCGCCGCTCACGATTGCACCTTAGAGACCTGCTTGCTCTTCATCGGGCAAATACTGAAGTCGGGTCAAATGGTCGACCCGACCTCAGCACGCCATCAGCAAAATCGGCACTTTGCCCGCATCAGGGCAAAACGCTCGGGTGTTGATCAGTCAGTTGGCGCACGACGATCTCCACCGCCTGATCCACGCTGACATTCGCGGTGTCGAGACACAGAATCGGCTGCGTCCAGGCCTCATATTCGTGATTCACAACAGAAAACCAACTCGGTGGCGTCAGCCCCATGATGTCTGATTGCCGCTGCTCAACCCGACGACGATGCTCACGTCGATCCGAGCAAATCACTTCGATGTTGAGCAACGGCACACCCGAGCGAGCCGCGATGTTGGCCCACGCTTGCCGGCTTTCCTCGACAGGGTTCACACAATCAACCACGACACTGTGGCCAGGACGCAGGTTGTTCGCGGCCAGCTCGTTGGCAACCCGGTAACCGCTGGTACCGACATCCTCGGCCAGAACCCCGGCGTTGCGGATGGCTTGTTCGATCGTGTCGATCCGCAGACAGGTCGCATCCAGCCGGATCGCGAGTGATCTGGCGATGGTGGTCTTGCCGGTTCCCGGCAGGCCGCTGAAGACAATTAGCATTGGCAGTCCTTCTTCGCAGTGGCCCATGTCGCGTTCAGAAGTGGATGAAGACCTGACTTACAGCGCCCACATCCGAACCAGGGCAAATTGCAGATCCACAGGGACGCATGTCCGGCCATCCACCCACTCATCTTCGCGAAGACGGCGCCCGGTATTGGTTTCGCGCTCGCCTTTGGCGATGACCAGGACGAACAGGCGGGTAGGGCACTCGAAAGAGCCCAACCGATCAACATCGGCCCGCACCGACCAATCGCCTTCCAGGCACTTGGCCTGCGAGACATCGCCCAGGCATTTGATTTCGGCGACCATCCTCGGGGCGCCGTTGTCGTCCAATGAGTACAGGTCTGCCTTGCGTCGGTCGCCTATCGGCAGATCCGTCCAGATCTCGATCTCATCTTCGAACCAGGCTTGCAGACTGATCTGGGCTTGAATCCAATGCTCGCGGCAACTGTTGAGTTGCAGCACTTGCTCAAGATTCTTCTCCATGCCTTGAAAGGCGCGCTCGAACAAACCGAGCCATTGAGCGGTGTCCATTTCCCATTTCCTGTTTCAGTCCATTTGGGGGGAGGGATTATGGACGGAATCGCCTTCAACCAAAAACTCCACATTCATCACCGGCAGACATCATTCCTGTGGCCAACACAAACAACTGTGGGAGCTGGCTTGCCAGCGATGGGGCCGTGTCAGTCTCCATCCTTCCCGACTGATCCACCGCCATCGCTGGCAAGCCAGCTCCCACAGGGTTATCTGTTGCTCCCGGAATTTGCGAAATAAACTGATCCCTGACGGACAAAAAACGCAGCCCACGGCCCAATCGCGCAGGCATTTGCGTGCGCAGTCGTTCTGTCATATTTGGTATCAGTTGACTGCAGATAGTAGCCAGCCCAACGCTAATTCCAATGAGGCTGCACTGTGTTTCAACGTCTTGTGTGTTCGCTGTCCGTTCTGAGCCTGTCCATCGCCGCTGCCCACGCCGCCGAGCCTGTCGCGCTCGACACGCCGCGCCTGCAAAGCATCGACAACTTCCGTGATGTCGCCGGCCTGACCACTGCGTATTCCACCGCCCACGACGGCACCATGCGTAGCGGGGTGTTTTACCGCTCCAACGCGATCACGCCGTCGGCAGCGGATCTGGCGACCCTCAACAGCCTCGGCATCAAAGCCGTCTACGACCTGCGCACGCCGAGCGAAATCGCCGGCACACCGGACACGCTGCTGAGCGGTGCGATCTACCAGAACATCGACATCATCGGCAGCACCACCTCGGGCGCGAACATCACCACCGTGTCGTTCAAAAGCGCGGCCGACGCCATCGCCATGATGGAACAGACCAACCGCGCCTTCGTCAGCGATGCGGGGATGCGCGGTCAGTTCGGCAAGCTGTTCAACGAACTGGCTACCACCGACGGCGCGCAACTGTTCCATTGCACCGCCGGCAAGGACCGTACCGGCTGGACCACCGCCGTGCTGCAGAGCATCGCCGGGGTCGATAACGCGACCATCATGGCCAACTACCTGGCGACCAACGACTACACCGCCGCCCGCGTCGCCGCGACTCTTAAAGCAATGCCGCCAAGCATGGCCTCGATCTACGCGCCGCTGCTCGGCGTGCAGGCCAGCTACTTGCAGGCCGGTCTGGATGAGGTCACCGCGGAATACGGCAGCATGGACAACTACCTCAAACAAGGCCTCGGCCTGTCGCAGGAAACCATCTACGTGCTGCGCGGCAAACTGGTCGAATACAACAGCCTGCCGGGGCAGGCGGGGTTGATCGGCAACGCTGCTGCGGGTGCCGAATTACTCCGCCAATTGCAGAACACCAGCCTGTCCGGCACCTACAGCGCCTACAACTATTACCTGCAATCGGCGATCGACGCCGGCACCCTCGGCGGTGTCGAATCCCAGGTTGGCGGCCAGGTTCACGCCGACGCCGCCAGTTACCTGCTGCGCCAGAACGCAATGATCGAGCAAGCCGCCGCGCCCTATGCCAGCGGCTCCGATCTGAAAGTCGGCCAATACCGTTTGTGGACCACCGCGCTGGCCGGCTACCTCGGCACCGACGGCTCGTCCCACGCCGAGAGCAGCAACGAACATAGCCAGGGCCTGATGGTCGGCGTCACCCAGCGCTTCTCCGAACAACTCAGCGCGCGCGGCGGCTTCGGCTACAGCAAAGGCACCGTCGGCGGCGCGGGTGGCGAGGCCGATACCGATTTCACCTTCTTCAACCTAGGCGCCCGCTACGGCTTCACCAGCCTGGAACGCGGCTTGTTCGTCGACGCCAACGCCAGCGCCGGCTACGTCGATTACGACAGCAAACGCGAACTGGGCGGCGGCCTCGGCACTGCCAAGGGCGACACCCACGGCAACCTCACCGGCGCGACGCTGGCGCTGGGTTACCGTGTACCGGTCGACGGCATGATCTTCGAACCAAGTCTCGGCGTGCGCGTCAGCCACCTCGATCTCAAAGGCTTCCAAGAGAAGGGCAGCGAACTGGCACTCGACGTCGACGACAACACCGCCACCCGCCGCAGCGCCGTCGCCAACCTCAACGTGGCGTTCGCCCCAGTGGCGATGGGCGCCTGGCAACTGGTGCCGGGTGTGCAAGTCGGCTACGAACGCACGTTGGGCAACAACGACGTCAACAGCAACGGCCACCTGCTGGGCCTCGACATCGAACAACGCGCCGCCTTCGACAACCGCGACCAGTTCAGCGGCGGCGTCAACCTGATGGCCAGCCTCGGCGCCGTCAGCCTCGGCGCAGAAGTCGGCGCCAGCGGCGGCGGTGACAGCCATGGTTTCAGTGGCAGCCTGAAGGCCAGTTACGCGTTCTGAAGCAAGGACAACCGCGCAAGGTCAAGGATGACCAGAATGCAAAAAGTCCCACCAAACCCGTTGGAACGGCCTATCGCCAATCCTGAGTCCACTGCATATTCCTGTGGCAGCGGGCTTGCTCGCGAAGAGGCCATGTCAGTCACCATCAACTCGCCTGATCCACCGCATTCGCGAGCAAGCTCGCTCCCACATTCAGATCCCGACCAGCCGCCAATCCTGAGTCCAGCACATCAGCCGTGTCACCGACCAGCGCCAGTCTTGAGTCCACCAATTAACCCTGTGGGAGCGAGCTTGCTCGCGAAGGTGTCATGTCAGCCAACATCACCATCAACTGACCCACCAGCACTCTTGCCTATAAACCAATCAACCCCGCCCCCTCAATTGCGCCGGACTGACCCCATACGCCTGCTGAAAATACTGACAAAACCGCCCGACATTACTGAAGCCAAAGCGCAGCGCCACCTCCGTCACCGACGCCGAATGCCGCTGTCCCAGCGCCTCGAAAGCCCGCTCCAGCCGCACCTGACGCTGATACGCGACAATCGACATCCCGACAAACCGCCGAAACCCCTCCTGCAATGCACGCTGACTGACATTGCTCAACCGTGCCAGCTCCACGCCACTCACCAGTTGCTCCGGATGGGCCTGAATAAACTCCATCGCCAACTTCACATGCCGCGGCGCCACCCTCGGCACCGGCTGGCGCAACGCCTCGGTAAAATTGTGCGGCCACGCCTCCAGCACCGCATCAATCAACATCTCGCGCAACCGCGACGGCATCAGCGTGCCGCTGTTGAGCAACAGATCAAACTCCGTCCCCGTCGCCAGATCAATCAACGCCTTGATCCCGCCAAATGCCGCCGTGTGCAGATCCACCACCGGCTCAAACACAATCTTCTGCACAACCGGCCGCCCCAACAACGCCGCCAACCGCTCCGTCAGTTGCCCACGATTAACCGAAATCCCGTGCTGCGCGTGATTGTCGAGAAACCGCATCGAACGAATATCCGCCTTATCAATCGCCAACCCCACCTGGACCATGCCGACGGACTCGGTTCGGTGGTTGAACACAATCTTGCCCGCCGTGGGAATCACGAACGTGATCTCGTCCTGCGGGTCGGGAAAGGTGACGGTGAAATCGCCGTGATAATGCATGCGCCGGAAACTGACGCCGTCGTGTCTGCCGTAGACGCCGCCGATGATGATGCTGGAGGGGATTGGCGGGGTGTCGGCGTAGCGATTGCCGAAGAGTCGGGAGAAGAGGGCGCCGAAGTCATCGGAGTGGAGGTTTTCGGAGCGGAGGATGATTTTTGGGCGGGGTGGGGTTGGGGACACCTTGGGGGGCACCTTGGGTTGGGGGCTCTTGGGTGAGGAAATCAGGAAGACGGAGGGGAGGTTAGCAGGTTGGGGGTGACAGGTTTGTGACGGGAAATTGAGTCGCTGGAGTCCAGTCCGCTTTCCGGCATCAGTGGACATTATTGCTTCAGAGCGTGAAATGCCACCAGACGTAAGTTCCGATAACGAACGTCGTTGTTAGCTGTGATGAGATTCCTGTTGGTGCAACGGCTTCGTGCGGAAATGAGGCATTGCCGTTCTAATACCACACCTTACAGTTCAACGAGTCAGGAACACGCCTGAGTTGTACCACCCGCTATCGCACTGTTCATCCTGCTGCACTGCTGAGCTTGTACTGACTAGTTACTTGTCGGGTGCGCAGAAATTCCCGATCTTTGTGCGAATGACGCCCGAGGCTATTGGTTATAACGAAAATACAGGCTGGCAGCTGAAAATGATTTAAGTCGCGCCGTTGACAGTCATGAATGAACTAAGTGATATTTCAATTGCTTTCAAACCCAGGAAATGGAGACAACGGAAAAATGTCATTCAATTATCAGGAAGTCCCTAGCGTACTTATTCAGGATCCGCTGGCGGGGCATGCTTATGTCATCAGCAGCGATGAACTCAAAGAGTTTGAACTTACACCGGCCAGCCTGAAAAGCATAAGTGACGGAGTTGTGACGTTTGTCGTTCCTGATGACGAGTTCATCGAAACGACGCCAGCATTCAACGCCAGCGGTAGTAAAACTCCTAGTGTTATTGTTCAGGTACTTTCTGTAAACAAGTCCTTTCTGCTCAGCTATGAGCAACTTCAGTTATTCCGGGTGCAGCAGCCAAACGATTACGGTGGTTACGGTATTTCCTTCGTCATTCCTTCCGGCAACGAATTCCTCGAAGACCTTTCACCTGTTCAACAGGCGATGTTGCAGAGCGGAGAGGTCTGCGACGCGGGTACGTCCAGTCGCAAGATCTGCTCGCTGCCGGCACAGAGCGAGCAGTACGCTCACTAGTCAATCGGGCCCGGCGCGTTGTGCCCGGGCCATTCAGCAGAATGGATGCCCGCAGCAATGGAACGGTTTTCCCTTTCAAAAAAAAACTTGCCCTGAATCCGTCAGATGATATTCGCTATTTAGTCATTGATGATTTTCTCGAAGATGAAGTCTGCAAGGCACTGCACGCAGAGCTTTTGGCAAATCAGATGTGGCGTCAGAAAAATCCGTTATCAAAGCATCTGCACAACGCTCGTCCTAAAAGCGACCTGATTATCTCTTTGGTTAACGGAATAACTGCGCAAATAAGACAGGATGCGCTTGAAGATGTCGAACTTATAGATTATTGGGCGCTGTTATATTCGCTCAATACCGACGGCAATGTACACGCCGACTTTGGCCAGCTCACACTGACGTATTGGTTGACGCCGGAGCATTACAATCTTGATCCGGTAACGGGCGGGCTTTTGTTATATGACGTGCGGCGCGACCCTGGACAGGGTGCCAATATATATTTGGCGGCGGGAAAGGAGTCCGAAGACTATGTTAATACACGTACGCGAAGAAAAGTGGTTATCCCCTATCGATGCAATCGGGCTGTGCTGTTTGATTCCAGTCACTATCATAAAACCCATTCGCCGAACTTCGATAACTCTCGCCCTGAGGGTATGAGAATGAATTTGACGTTGGCCTATGCCAGCGCCGCACATGTTGAACGACAGTTCAAACTCATCGAAGGCTGATTCGGGCGATCCTCATGCAAGGCATTATTTATAAGCTGTTCAACGAACATTATCGACTGCTCACCGACAGCGCCGAAATGTACGCCTTTCTTCTCGATGTGCTGGAAAAGCACGTCGTCGTCGACGCTCGGGTCAAGCCTAAGTACGACATTCGTATTCCATGGCTGAGCCCGGAGAGAAGGCGCTATCTGACGCGCACGGCTCCCTCGTCGGATCACGCCTTGACGGAGGTTTCCATCCGCGAAGGGGCGACATCGTTCTCGGCATGGTCCAGTACTGCGCCGCCGCTCGTTCCATTCAACCTGGACGTGATTGACGGTCGTTACTTCGCTTTCCATGCGGCGGCTGTCGAAGTCCCCCGGTACGGCGCAATCATCCTGCTTGGCAACAAGGGGGCAGGTAAAAGCACCAACTCGCTGGCCTTGTGCAAGGAGCAGGGCTGGTCATTGCTCACCGATGAAACCTGTGTGATTGACGCTCATGACCTGAGTATTCAGGCCTTGTTGCGCCAACCGCATGGTTATGAAATCGATGAACAGCGCGTCGCGCGCAAAAGCGTACTGCGCTATGCCGACAACCCGTGGCTGGTCACGGCCAGTGTCGCGACCCCGCGACTGGCTTTCGAACTCGTGCACATTCAGGGGCTGTCGATACCCCACGTTCAGCCGATCAGCGACCCGAAGATTGCGACCCAGATATTGCTCAGGCATCAGTTGCAATTCGGCAGTTCGCCCAGTGCTGCCTTGTCGTGCGCGAAAGCATTGGCGGCCAACGTGCAACTGAGTCAGATACATCATGGTGGTTATGAAAGCTTTGCACTGACCCGCGAAACCATTTTCAGCAGCGTCAACAGGATGTTCGCATGACTGCGTTTTTTACTAATCCCTCGCTTTACATACTGCAGACCAAACTGGTTTCCCCGAACAGCCAGGGCAATAGCCGCTGGACGGTCATAAACCCGGATACCACTGCACTTTACGGGGCCGTCGGCAAAGATGTTTACCCCAGACTGCTGCAGATTCTGAAGCGTGCAGGTACGCCGTCCGGCGTGGATCCGGCGGACGTTGCAAACCTGGTGGAGAAGGGGCTGCTTACCCAAGACCAGCACCGCCGGATACGCACTGAGGGCCGATGGTTTCTCGATCATTACCATGAGTTTGTCCACGACTACCGCTTCCATAACTACGCCTCGGTAGAGCGCTTCAGGAAAGATCGAGAACAAATGGCCGAATATGGCAAGATCCAGACGCCGCCATCGGTCTATACGCAACGCGACCAGCGTTCTGAAACCTTCTTGCTTGCACCGCCCCGAATGGACCTCGATGAGGTAGAAGACGAGCTGCAATTACTCAGCAATATTCTGTCGGGTACGTTCCTCGCTGTAGGTCAAATCGAGGGTGGAGATTTCGGGCCTTGGCTGCGCAAGGCCAGCCCCTCGGGCGGCGCACGCCATCCGACCGAAGCGTGGGTGATGGTGTATGGCAAGCGTGACATCGCGGACGGGCTCTATTATTTCGACGCACCTTCCAATCAATTGTTTTGGAAAGGCCCTTATCGGTCGGCCGACGATAGCGAGCAGTTAGCGCTCATCATTACCGCTCACGTAGAGCGACCAATGTGGCGCTACCGTGAAAGCAGAAGTTTTCGTGCCGTACTTCTGGATGCCGGGCACTGCGTGGAAACGCTCAACCAACTGAGCGTAGCATTTGGCTGGACGCTGAAGGGGCGGGATATCCCACAAGCCGTTCTGCAGGTCCTGGACCTTCAGGACATCGCGCTGTGTGCCCTGGACATCTGTCGAGGGGCCGGCGACGGATCGGCTGTCGGGATCGAGCCACCGACGTCTTGTGCCCCTCAAAAGGTGCCGCGCGTAGAGCGAGATACCGAATACCGGACCAATCCTTTTCTGTGGGGATCGTTCACGGGGGCGGAGCTGACCGGCACGATTGCCTACCCGCAAAGCACGCGCCTCACGCTGAGTGACGATATGCTGCGCATATTGAGCTATGCCCAGGTATCCCGACGCGGTGACCGTCCCTCGACGCCGGGCGCTATCAGCGCCAGTCTTGGCGTTCCAGACGAGTTGATCAGAGTCCTTGTCGAGTCGGGACTGCTGCTCGAGCAGGAACGCGTCAAGGCGCTCTATGCCGAGGCCGCTCACTGGATCGCTCACGGCTGGTACCAAAACCTCTTGCTCTACCTGGAATACCGGTCGACCAAGATTCACGCATCAAGCCAACAAAACCTCACGCTTCTCGCACCACCCAGACCTGAACACCCTGGCACCCTCTGGCGGGCGCTTTCGCGCCATCGAAAAACCACCCGATCCTTTACCGCTGACACTATTTCGGCAGAGCACTTGAGCCAAGTACTGGCGCCTTGCCTGGAACTGCTGCAGAGCCACGCCTCGCTGGAGCTGTTTCATCTGAAAAGGCATGCCTACGGTCATTTCGAGGGGGAAAAGTGGAATAAGGCGTCAGCGAGTTTCGTTGCCCAGGCGTCGGTTGCCGCCGCGGCGCTGGAAAGTGCGGTCATCGGTCAAAGCCCGATCATTCAGGCATCGAACGTGCTTTGGCTTTCCATCTCGGTACGGGATCTGACTGCAGAAGGTTATTTCAACGCCCTGATGGTACTGGGTATCGCCGCGCAGAAACTTTGCATCCAGTGTGCATTGCTGGGGTTGGGTATATTCGTGACCCCTGCATCAAACGATGGCGAGGCCGCGACGATCAGCCAGCTCGACTCGCTGCATACTATCAATTACTTCGCAGCCATCGGGCACGGGGCAGGAGCTGTCAAACGTGAAGACTGAAAATGGATCTTTGGCCTACAGCGATCAGCGGCGTCTGCTGAGAAACATCAACCACTCGACACTTGTGCAGTTCGCTACGCTGGCGATGTCGCTGCTCTTCGGCGCCTACATGATCAGGCGCGTCGGTGCCGACTATTTTGGACACATCACGTCGGCCAATGCGGTCATCTCCATCTGCATCATCTTTACCACTTTCGGCTGGCCGGTCCTGCTGACCAAAATTTTCGCCAACGGGCATCGAGCAACAGCGTTGCGGGCACTGCGAAAATCTGTCGGCGATGCATGTGTCATCACAGTCCTGACTGGGGCGGTGCTTTATGTGCTGATTTTGCTCGGCGTTCTGAAAGAACCGGCGTACCACTTTGCCTTTTTGCCCTTGCTGATCTTTCTGCGATCGCTGGCAGCCTTGGCAAAGGCGGTACTTGACGGGCTCGGCAAGGTCGTCGTCGAGCAATATGCACTGGGAATCGTCCTGCCTCTACTGACCATCCTGTGTTTCATACTCGCCGGCACACTGGACAGCGTTGACAGCCTGTTCGTCATTTACAGCCTGTCAGCGCTGATCGGCCTGGCCGTGCTGGCGGGGATCGCCACTACGGCTACCGGCCCGGGGCTCGACGCTAATCAGGCACCACCAGCGGAAAAGCGCTCACACAACTGGTGGCTGATGTCCGCAGGCCTGTCGAACGTCGTGCTGCTGAACACCGACATCATCATCATGGGCCACTACGTCACAGAAGGGGTGATCGCCGTCTACGGGATCATCAGTGTGGTCGTGGCAGTGATGACCATGGCAATCTCGGCTGGAAACGCAATCTATGCGCCAGTCATCGTCAAGCACTATCAGAACAATGATTACAGGGCCGCGCGCATTACCTTCCGCAGCGTGCAGAAACGTGTATTGATCTGGTCACTGCCGTTCTTCCTGATCGTGTCCCTGTTCCCGGGCGGAATTATCGGCGCCCTGGCTGGAAACACGAGCGACCCGGATCTGGCCGGATGCCTGATTATTCTCGCCGTCGCTCAACTGGTGAATGCAGCGACTGGCCCCGTGGCCACTTCGCTTTACATGAAAGGCGAGATTGCGTTCTTCGCCAGCAGCATGATGATCGCAGTCGTGTTGAATATCGCCGGTAACCTGTGGCTGGTCCCTGAGTTCGGCGTGCTGGGGGCAGCTGTTTCCACTGCCGCTGTCATCGCGCTCGCAAACGTCGCCCAGTACCTCAGGGCCCGTCAGTTGCACATCGTCTAGGAGACACGAAATGAGCATCCGCCGTGCCACCCCCGAGGACGCCGTTCAGATCGCCCGGATTCACTGGGCGTCCTGGAAGAGTACCTACCGCGACATCATTCCCGAGGCCTATCTTGAGCGGATCACGGTCGAGTCGCGGCTGGCTCACTGGGAACGCCAGATCGCCAGCGCAGAACTGGACATACAAGTCTGGACCGATGACGCAGGGGACGTCTTGGGCTGGATCGCGACCGGGCCCGATCGCGAAGATCCGAGCAACCCGAACATCGCCGAAATACATGCGTTCTATATTGCACCGCAACACACAGGTAAAGGCATCGGCCGTCAGTTACTCGGCCATACAACGGTGCAGCAGCAGAGCGCCGGAAGATCAAGGATTGTGCTCTGGGTCTTGGAAAGAAATGAATCGGCCGTGATTTTTTACCGCCAGTCCGGCTTTCGCAAAGACCCCGTCAAGACCCAGCTCATCGAGCGCGGCGGGGCTGAACTGGTTGAGTTGAAACTGCAGAGAGTCATTGCCTGACGCATTGCTGGAGCTGTTCGGATAACGCGTTGCGGATGTGCCGTGCACAATTGACGTACCAACGCGGCAACAAAAAACGAATTGACGAAGAGTTTCGTTAAACCATTGCGCAACACGGCATTGAAAATGTGGAAATCAAAAAGGAACACACGGTGCCAGGGGCCTGTCGCGAAGGCGGAAAACGGCCGTTTGATGTCCACAGGATTGTTCTCAGCCCACCGGATCGCTGGTTTGTGACGAATCAATGCATGCCGATTTCTTACAGCTCCCTCCTTGATCCTCACAATAGAGCGCCAAGGAGGGAGCGTTCGCTACGCCGTCGGCACAACATTATCCAACGCCTGATTCACCGCCAGCTCCCCCAGCATCACCACCTGCGCAATGCCCAGCAGCGTCTTGCGAATCGGCCCTTCCACCAGCGCGGCCACATCGCCCAACATCACCGTCGCTGAACCCAGTGATTCACTGGCGTTCGCCAGCAATTCCTCGGTGGCGATTTTGGGGTTGGCGAGGAACATGGCGTTGGGTGTGTAGGGCGTGGCCATGATATGGCTGGCGGGGTTCAGGTAGTGGTCGAGGGCGCGTTCGGCGGCTTCGCTGAGTTTTCGGGAATCGGGGGATTCGTAGGGGGAGACCGTTTCGGTTTCGGGTGGGTTTGGTGTGACCTTGAACATAGTGACGCTCCATATGTGGCTAAGGGAACCATCACATTCGCTACCAAACGAGGGTGGTGGCCATTACGAAGGTTGGTAGACCGGCACACATGGAAAAACCGGCGCGCTCGAAAGCGCCCTGCGCATGGCCACCATAAAACACAGGCGCCAGAAGGCATCTGCGTAAGGTGACGTTTTGCGCCATGTGTGAAACCGGGCTACCAAACCCGATCGCTGCTTTTCAGCGACCGACCCACGATAGAACCCGCACCCTGGGCGCACAAGCCGGCGGATTCTGGCGTAGTCGTAGGCAATGGCGCAAGGCGTTGTAGCCTGGGATGACGTAACACTGGGTGTCTTTAAACGGCTCTGACAGAACCTTAAACACGAGCGGGCAACTGACCGATGCGCGGCTTGAGCATTTCGATCGGGGTGATACGATCGTGGCGTGCCACCCACACCACAGAGCAGAATCGTTCACCATGAAGCCCAGTTTCGAAAAGATCCCCACCGAAGCCACTGCCTCGTGGACGCTGCTGAACCGGCGCCTGCCGCAAGCGATTCCGTTTGAATGGCATCACCATCCCGAGTACGAGCTGACGCTGACGTTGAACAGCCGTGGCCATCGCTACATCGGCAATGATGTCGCGCCATACGATGACGGCGATCTGATTCTGGTCGGGCCGAATGTGCCACATAGCTGGTCGTCGGCGGAGCGGGTCGATGCCGGGCAACCGCATGTGGCGTTGGTGATCTGGTTTTCGGCGGCGTGGGCGGAGTCGTTGGTGGCGCTGTTTTCGGAGATGGGGGCGCTGCGGCAATTGCTCGCGGCGGGGCGACAGGCGTTGAGTTTCAGTGCGGCGGCGTCGCGGGAGATTCGCCCGCTGATCGAGGCGATGGTCGAGCAGGAGCCGTCCGAGCGGTTGATCGCGTTGCTGGTGGTGTTGAACAAACTGACGCGGGACGTCGATGCCAGGCGAATCCTGTCGGCGCCGGACTCGCAGGTTGGCAGTCAGATTGTTGAAGACCCGCGCATCCATCGGGTTCTGGATTACGTGCATGGACACTACGCCCAGGCGATCAGCATTCCCGCGTTGGCCGAGATGGCGTGCGTCAGCGTGTCGGCGTTCCATCGGATGTTCCGCCGTCATACGCGCTGCACGGCGCTGGACTACATCGTACGGCTAAGAGTCGGACATGCCTGTGCGCTGTTGATGCAGGGGCATTCGACGGTTTCGCTGATTGCCGAGGAAGTGGGTTATTCGTCGCTGGCGCTGTTCAATCGCCAGTTCAAGGCGCTGAAGGGGCTGACGCCTTCGGAGTTTCGGCGTCAGCACGGTTATCACTTTCAGTAAGCGGCGCGCCGCTACAACGCCACAATCGTATTACTCGACGCGGCAAATCAGGCTGCCGGCGCCACCCTCGGAAATGGTCCCATACCTGCACCCACAACAAGGTCTGCAGGTCCCCCGATGAGCAAATACCAGGCATTCGAGAGCGCAACGCTGCCGGAGAATTACCGCGACAGCATCGTCAAAATGAAACGCACCTTGCGCGCGCAGATCGGCGATGTGCAGGGGTTGTTCGCCGAAGTCAGTGAGTTTATTGCCGGCGAGATTGCGTCGATCAAGGCGCAGGAGGCGCAGACCGGGTCGGCCTGGCCGGTGCTGGAGTTCGCTGATATCGCCGCTGGCACAGTGACTGCCGAGCAGTTGGCTTTGATCAAACGTCGCGGTTGCGTGGTGATCCGTAATCACTTCCCCCGCGAGCAGGTGCTGCAATGGGACCAGGGCTTGCTGGATTACCTCGACAGGAACCGGTTCGATGCGGTTTACCGTGGGCCGGTCGATCAGTTTTTCGGCAATCTTGAGGCGTCGCGACCGGAGATTTTTCCGATCTACTGGTCGGCGTCGCAGATGCAGCTGCGTCAGCATGAGCGGATGGGCACGGCGCAGGCG
Source organism: Pseudomonas sp. GM30 (assembly GCF_000282275.2). Taxonomy (NCBI): domain Bacteria; kingdom Pseudomonadati; phylum Pseudomonadota; class Gammaproteobacteria; order Pseudomonadales; family Pseudomonadaceae; genus Pseudomonas; species Pseudomonas sp. GM30. The sequence continues at coordinate 25,863 of NZ_AKJP02000032.1, forward strand.
TTTCTCAATCGGTTATGGAAGACCCATTCGCACGGTCAGGACTGGTTCAACCCGGACATCAATGCGCTGTATCCGGATCGGGTGCGTCGGCGTCCGCCGGGCACTCACTCAAAAGGCCTTGGGCCGCACACCGATTCCGGGGCGCTGGAGCGCTGGTTGCATCCGGCGTATCTGAAGGTCTTCGACAACCTCTACAGCAACGACTTCGCAGCCTACGACCCGTGGGATGCGGCGTTTCGTACCGAGGTCGATGAATACGCCTACAAGGACACGGTCAAGTGTTCGGCGTTTCGCACGTTTCAGGGCTGGACTGCGCTGTCGGACATGCAGGCCGATCAAGGCGTGCTGCACACCGTGCCGATCCCCAAGGCGATGGCCTGCCTGCTGCTGCGGCCGCTGCTTGATGACGTGCCTGAAGACGAGTTGTGTGGGGTAGCGCCGGGCAAGGTGCTGCCGGTGTCGGCGCAATGGCATCCATTGCTGGTGGAGGGGTTGAGTCCGATACCGGACGTGCAGGCGGGCGATTCGGTGTGGTGGCATTGCGATGTAATCCATAGCGTCGCGCCAGTGGAGAACCAGCAGGGCTGGGGCAACGTGATGTACGTGCCGGCGGCGCCGATGTGTCCGAAGAATCTGCGTTATGCGCGGGATGTGTTCAGGGCATTCGAGCAGGGGACTTCGCCGGATGATTTTCCGCGTGAGGATTATGAGAGGTCGTGGGAGGAGCGTTTTGCTGTGGAGGGGCTGAACTCGCTGGGGCGTGCGGGGCTTGGGCTGGAGTGAGGGGGATTGCATCTTCGCTCGGCAAAGGCCGGGCGAAGATGCTTTGCGTTATCGCGATCAGTAATCCCAGATTGCCGGAATCCAGCGGAATGCTTCGCCGTTGACGGAGACACGGCCAACCGAAGGGAAGGGCAGGTGTGTGGCAACAAACAGTTCTCCGCTGGCGGCGGCTTCCTGCAGCAGTCGTACGCGCACGCGCACCGCTTCTTCGGGGTCGTGCTCGAAGCCGTTGTGCCAGTCCGGGTGGTCGAAGGCTACCGGGAACAGGGCGTCGCCGGCAAAGGTAAGGCGTTCGGCGCCGGACGTCACGTAGACCACGCAATGGCCCGGGGTGTGGCCGCCGGTGAGTCTGGCGACCACGCCGGGGGCCACTTGGTATTGATCTTCGAAGATACGCAGCTTGCTCTGGTACTGGTCGATGAACGCGTTGGCGGTGGAGCGCAAGACGTCCGGCACCGGCGCGGGCATGTCGGTATAGGTGAAGTCCGGCGAGGTCCAGAAGTCGACTTCGGTGGCGGTGACGTGGATACGCACATCGTCACGCAGACGGTTTTTCACCGCGTCGACGAGCAGGCCGCCGATGTGGTCCATGTGCATGTGGGTGATCACGATATCGGTGACATCCGCGAGGTCGATCCCGGCCGCCGCGAGGCGTTTGGGAAACTGCCCGGCACGCGGGAAGCCGGGGAACTGGCCGCCGAGGCCGGCGTCGACGAGGATGACCTGCTCGCCGCTGCGCACCACCAGCACGTTGAGTGCCCAGTCGAACGCGTCGGGGCCCAGGTACATCTCTTTGAACCACGCGGCGCGGTCGGCGGGATCGGCGTTGGTCGACATGGTCTGGGTCGGCAGAGGAAGCACGCCGTCGCTGATGACCATGACGTCGATGTCACCGAGGCGCAGCGCGTAGCGCGACGGCACCAGTTCTTCGGTCGGGGTTTGCAGGGTTGCGCGGTTGGCGGTGAAGGAATCCAGAGGCAAAGTCATGGTGTTCTCCTTTTTATCAGGCAAGGTAATCCGGGGCGAGATCAGGCCACCGGAATCATCGGGTCGGCAGCGGCGAGGGCGGTTCGCCGGTCAGCGGCTGGCGGGTAGATCCACACGCTGTTGATTTGCGTCTTCAGCTCCTTGGCTTCGGCTCGCACCAGTTTCAATTGGCGATCCCAGCCTTCGGTGTACACCGCGCCCCAGGCACCGAGGTCCAGGCAGGTCACGTACTTGGGCTGACGGTAAGTGGTTGGCGCCACACCGAGCAGATCGGCGACGGCGTTGTTGCCGGCATGCCGACCGAGGCTGATGGCGTGCTGGCAGGACATGACCGAGAAATTTCCGACGTCATCGGTGGCGGCGCGGGCGACATCGCCGGCCGCGAATACGTGATCGAGGCCCTGTACTTTGAGGTTGCCATCGACGTGCAGACGCCCCTGGCCATCGCGCTCGGCGGTGAGTTGTTCGGTCAGCGGGCTGGCGCGGAAACCCACGGTCCAGATCACCGTGTTACTTTCGATGTGGCGACCGTCAGCGAGCGTGACGCCGTTGGCATCCACGGCGGCGACTGTCGCGTCGACGATCCATTCGATGCCCAGGTCTTTTGACGCCTCGATGATCGACGGACGAATGCCGTCACCCATGGTCGCGGCGATGTCTTTGCTGCGATCAACGATGATCACCCGAACGTCTTGCTTTGCACCGAGAATGGCGCGCAGACGGCTGGGCATTTCGGTCGCGGTTTCGATACCGGTGAAGCCACCACCGGCGATTACCACGGTGTTGCGCGCAGCGCTGACGGGATGCTTGGCCAGTGAGTGGAGGTGGCGCTCGAGGCGCGCCGCCGATTCGATCTGGTCGACGTCGAACGCATGCTCTTTCAGGCCGGGTACCGGCGGACGGGCCAGTTGGCTGCCGCTGGCCAGCACCAGGCGATCGTAGGTCAGTTCACCGGGGCGGCCCGCCTCATCGCGATACCCGACCCGCCGCGCCTGGCTGTCGACGCTTTCGGCAGTGCCTTTGACGAAACGCACGCCCACGGCATCGAGCAGCGCATCCAGCGGCGCGTACATGCTCTGAACATCGGGCTCGTAGAAACGCGGACGAATGCGCAGTTCGGCTTGCGGTGCGAGCAGTGTGATCTGCACATCGTGGCGGTCATGCATATCCAGCAAGCGCGCGGCGCTCAACGTGCTCCACAGCCCGCCGAACCCTGCACCGATCACCAATAATTGCTGTTTCATAATGTGCTCCCTGACGCAGATGGATGGATAAACCGAGTCGTGATTGCGACTCTGGCGTGACGATCACCGGCCGCCTCAAACTGCTTGCCGTACTGCATGGCGCTAAATCGCCCGCTGTCGAAAGCAATGCTATGGCGGGAGGCCTGCGGGCGCAGTTGTCCATCGGTGTGTGCGGGTTACGCATGGGTCGAAGGGGGGTATACGAAGGTATCGGGCGGGTACGCCAAACTGTAGGAGCTGCCGAAGGCTGCGATCTTTTGATCTTGTTTTTAAAGATCAAAGTCAAAAGATCGCAGCCTTCGGCAGCTCCTACAGGGGAGGTGTTTGGTTCAGGGAGATCGCGATGTGCCTGAGCAGGTCTTCGGCGCGGAAGGGTTTCGCCAGGCAGGCGATGACGCCGGGGGGAAGATTCTTCATTTCATCGGGACGGGCGGTGACAAAAATCACCGGGATGCGCCAGCCTTGCGCGTGTAATGCGGCATGCAGTTGCGGGCCGCTCATGCCGGGCATCTGGATATCGGAAATCAGACAGTGCGTCTGCGCCGGACCTTCCGACTCAAGGAAAGCCTGACCTCCCGAATAGCCAAGCACTTGATAATCACTGGCGCGCAACAGGCTTTCCAGCGCACGGCGAATGGCCTCGTCGTCGTCAACCACGGCAATGACAACTTTATGCTGCATAGGGCTCCCTGGCCGGATGGGCACGCATGGCGACTCCTGTCGTTCTTGCACCATACGCCGTCGGCAGCGGCGCAAAACTATACCTAGGTATAGCGCGGCCAGCCCCTTTGCCAGTCAGTGCTGACGGCGTCAGCCTTCGCGGCTGAAGCGGCTGCGGTAGTCACGCGGTGAAATCGACAGATGACGCTGGAAGCAGGCGCGCAAACGCTCTTCGTCGCCGAAGCCACTGAGACGCGCGACCTGGTCGATGTTGTGCGCCGAGGACTCCAGCAAACGCCTGGCCGCTTCGAGGCGAAACAGCTCGATGGCCCTGGAGGGCGTGTGACCGGTGCTCTGTTTGTAGACCCGGGTGAAATTGCGCAGGCTCATTTTGGCCTGTTCGGCGAGGCGTTCCACCGTCAACTTCGGATCGCTTGAGTGCTCCATCAGCCACAGGTGCAGCGAATCGAACTGCGGGCTGCCCTGCATCTGCGATTGCAACAGGGTGCTGTATTGCGCCTGACCACCGGGACGCTTGAGGTACACCACCAATTCACGGGCGACCTGCAACGCCACCTCACGGCCGCAATCAGCCTCGACCAGCGCCAGGGCCAGATCGATTCCTGCCGTGACCCCGGCCGATGTCCAGACCGCGCCCTGTTGAATGAAGATCGCATCGGCATCCACCTCGACCGCCGCAAAGCGCTCACGCAACGTGTCGCACATGGCCCAATGCGTGGCGGCGCGGCGACCGTCGAGCAAACCGGCCTGAGCGAGCAGGAAGGCGCCGCTGCACACCGAGACCACACGTCGCGCGGCCTGGCTTTCATGCCTTAGCCACGTGGTGAGTTCAGCGTGATCGTCGAGAGTCTGGCAAATATCGGGCGCGCCGGGCACGACCAGGGTGTCGAGCGAGGCCATGTCGAGCTGGCGCAGCGCCCGGGTGTCCACGGCCAGGCCTTCGATGGTGTTGATCAGGCCGCCTTCAAGGCTGGCGGTGTGCAGTTGGTAACCGTGTTGGCCGCGTTCGGCCAAGGCTTTGCTCGCCGCCCAGAACACGGTTTGCGCACCACTGAGGTCGAGCAGGCTCATTCGCGGGTAAGCAATAAACACCACGTCGCGCGGCTCGGATTTGGGCCAGGTGAGGGTTTGCAGAGAAACGCTGGACATGGAAATCGGGCCTGTTCAAACGGTGGCAGAGGGGCGGCGGTGTGGCCGATTTTCAGGGGTTTCTGGCCTGTCGGCAATGCGTCCCGACTGCTAGCCTGTGGCGCGACCGTTTGGCTGGCCTCTGGCTGCGTTCGCCATCATGGACTAGATTTATTCACCTGCACATCGCACGCGTTGCGATCTCGCCGAGGACTCACGATGACCCTGTGGTCGCATTCCAGCCCCAGCGCAACACCGCCCGCGTTGGGGGAGCCGGTGGTTTATGTGGTCGACGACGACGCGTCCATGCGTCAGGCCCTCGACGGTTTGCTGCGCTCGACCGGGCTGCAGGTGCAGACGTTCGAAACCTCCCGGGACTTCCTCACTTCGGCCAGACGTGACGCGCCCGGTTGCCTGGTGCTCGATGTGCGTTTGCGCGGCGAAAGCGGCTTGATCGTTCAGGAACAGATGGAGAAAAACGGTCTGCGCATTCCCGTCGTGTTTATGACCGGCCACGGCGACATTGCCATGACGGTCAAGGCGATGAAGGCCGGGGCGGTGGATTTTCTGGCCAAGCCTTTTCGTGATCAGGACATGCTCGACGCCGTAGCCAGCGCGCTGGCCCGTGACAGCGCGCGACTGGTCGCCGAACAATCCGGTGCGGCCCTGCGTCTGGCCTACGAGACACTGACGGTGCGTGAGCGCGAGGTGCTCGGTTTCGTCATCAGCGGGCTGATGAACAAGCAGATTGCCGCGCAACTCAACCTCAGCGAAGTGACGGTTAAAGTCCATCGCGGCCAGGTCATGAGGAAACTCGCTGCACGTTCGGTGGCCGATCTGGTGCGTATCGCCGAGTCGTTGGGCATTGAGCCGGCGCGGCGCTCCAGTTGAGCTGAATACGCGGGGGGAACATTCACCGCGTGGCAAAAACCCTTTAACGGTGTCGACCCGGATGGCCAGCAAACAGCAGATTTTGTGGAGTGACGGCGAGCGGGTGTTTTGCCGCGAGCGCGGTAAGGGCGAGGGCAGTCCCAGTGTGCTGGTGATGCGCCCGACCCTTGATCAGCCGTTGCCTGCCACCCTCGACCGACTGGCACACGAATACAGCCTCAAGGACGAGCTCGGCAGGCAATGGGCGTTGCAGCCGCAAGCCCTTGTGCGTGCTGGCGGAACCACGCGCCTGGTGTTCGACGACCCCGGCGGCGAGCCACTGTCACGCTTGCTGGTCGCACCGCTGGACACGGAAACCTGCCTGTTGCACGCGATCAACATCGCCGTCGCGCTCGGCCATGTGCATCAGTGCGGGCTGGTGCACAAGGATCTCAAGCCGCAGCATATTCTGGTCAATTGCCACGACGGTCAGGCTCGTCTGACTGGCTTCGGCCTGGCCTCGCGTCTGCCGCGCGAACGTCAGGCGCCTGCGCCGCCGGAAACCATCGCCGGCACACTGGCCTACATGGCGCCCGAACAGACCGGGCGAATGAATCGCTCGATCGACTCACGCAGCGATTTGTACGCCTTCGGCGTGACGTTGTATCAGATGCTCACCGGCTCGTTGCCGTTCAGCGCCAATGACCCGATGGAGTGGGTGCATTGCCACATCGCACGGCTGCCGATGCCGGCCTGTGAACGGGTCGCCACGGTACCGGTGATGCTGTCGCGTGTGGTCATGAAGCTGCTCGCCAAGACGGCCGAAGCACGCTATCAAACGGCCGCCGGCGTTGAACATGATCTGCGCCGTTGTCTGGACGATTGGCGGCGGACGCGGCAGATCCAGGTGTTCACGCTGAACGAGCAGGGCGCGATCGATCGCTTGCTGATCCCGGAGAAGCTCTACGGGCGTGAGCGCGAAGTGCAAACGCTGATCGACGCCTTTGCCCAGGTGGTAAAGACTTCTTCGCCGAGGCTGGTGCTGGTTTCGGGTTATTCCGGCATCGGCAAGTCCTCGGTGGTCAGTGAATTGCACAAAGTGTTGGTGCCGTCGCGGGGATTGTTTGCTGCCGGCAAGTTCGACCAATACCAGCGGGATATTCCCTATGCGACGCTGGTTCAGGCTTTTCAGGGATTGGTGCGCACGCTGCTGGGCAAGCGCCGTGAAGTGCTGGCTGACTGGCGCGCGGCGCTGTTGCAGGCACTGTCGCCGAACGCGCGGTTGATGACCGAGCTGATCCCGGAACTCAAACTGATTATTGGCGAACCACCGCCGGTGCCGGAACTTGAGCCGCAGCAAGCGCAGCAGCGTTTCATGGCGGTGTTGCAACGCTTCATCGGCGTGTTCGCCCGGCCCGAGCACCCGCTGGCGTTGTTCCTTGATGACCTGCAATGGCTGGATGCGGCGACGCTCGATCTGCTGGAGGACCTGTTGACCCGCTCGGAGCTGGGGCACTTGTTGCTGGTGGGGGCTTACCGCGATAACGAGGTCGATGCCGATCACCCGCTCAACGGCAAGCTCCGGGCCATGCGCACTGCCGGCGTGCACATTGATGAGATCCGCCTGGCGGCGCTCGCCGGCGTGCACATCGAGCAACTGATTGCCGAATCCCTGCGCTGTCCTCCCGCAAGCATCGTTGCATTGGCACGGCTGGTGCTGGACAAGACCTACGGCAATCCCTTTTTCGTCATCCAGTTTTTGCACGCGCTGTTCGAGGAGCAGTTGCTGGTGTACGACCATCAGTTCAGCCGCTGGCGCTGGGATCTGGCCCTGATCAACGCCAAGGGCTACACCGATAACGTGGTCGATCTGATGCTCGGCAAACTGGCGCGCCTGCCGCTGGACACTCGCCAGGCGCTGCAACAACTGGCCTGCCTGGGCAACGTGGCGCGGATCGACACGCTGGCCACTGTGCTCGACCTGTCGACGGTGCGCGTGCGTGCGGTGCTGTGGCCGGCGGTGCGTCAGGAACTGGTCGAGTTTCACGAAGGCACCTGTGCATTCGCTCACGACCGCATTCACGAAGCCGCGTATTCGCTGATCGCCGACGCTGAACGCGCGCAACGGCATCTGCGCATCGGCCGCTTGCTCGCTCTGCAAACGCAACGCGAAGGGCGCGAAGAGGCGATCTTCGAAATCGTCGGTCAACTCAATCGCGGCGCCAGCCTGATCAGCGCCCGCGCCGAACGCGAACAGTTGGCCGAATTCAACCTGCTCGCCGGCCAGCGCGCCAAGGCGTCGACCGCATATACGTCAGCGCTGACTTACCTGGGCGCGGGCGCGGCGATGCTCGGCGAGCAGGACGCTGACAGTCGCCATGAACTGGGGTTTGCCCTGGCGCTGAACCGCGCCGAGTGCGAGTTCCTCACCGGGCAACTGGCGCTGGCCGAGGCGCGTCTGGCCGCGCTGGCCGAGCGCGCCATAACCACCGTGGAACGGGCGGCGGTCACCTGTTTGCAGATGGATGTCTACTTGTTGCTCGATCGCAGTGATCGCGCCGTGAACGTGTGCCTGACGTATTTGCGTCAGGTCGGCATTGACTGGACGGCGCATCCGGACGATCAGCAAGTGCGATTCGAGTACGAACAGATCTGGACGCAACTGGGTGAGCGCAGCATCGAGCAGTTGATCGACCTGCCACTGATGCAAGATCCGGCCTCGCTGGTCACGCTGGATGCGTTGAGCAAACTCTTCGCACCGGCGTTGCAGTCGGATGCCAACCTCGCGTGCCTGACCATTTGCAAAGCCGTCAGCCTGAGCCTGCAACACGGCAACTGCGATGCCTCCTGCATGCTCTACGCCAACGTCATGCGTGTCGCCGGCCCGCGCTTCGGCGATTACGCCGCCGGTTACCGCTTTGGCCGTTTGGGCTGCGATCTGGTCGATCGCCGCGGACTGACGCGATACGAAGCGCGTACCTACCTGTGCTTCTCGATTTTTGTGGTGCGCTGGATGCGACCTGTGCGTGAGTGCCGCGAATTGCTGCGCCGAGCACTCAGCGCCGGCAACCGCATCGGCGATTTGCCTTATGCGGCTTATGCCGGTAATAGCCTGATTTCCGATCTGTTGTTTATTGGCGAGCCGCTGGCGCAAGTGCAGGATCAGGCCGAGACGGGGCTGGCCTATGCGCAGAAGATTCGCTTCGGTCTGGTGGTGAGCTTCATCAGTTGCCAACGCGCGCTGATTCGCATGCTGCGCGGGCAGACGCCGCAGTTTGGCTGTTTCAACGACGAGCACTTTGACGAGGCAAGTTTTGAGACGAACCTTGCTGCCCCGGATCTGGCACTGGCTCGCGGCAAATATTGGGTGCGCAAACTGCAGGCGCGCTATCTGGCCGGGGATTATCCGGCGGCGGCCGTCTGCGCAGCGCAGGCACAGGCGCTGTTGTGGGTGATTTCCTCGTTTTTTGAAGAGGCCGAATATCACTTTTACGCCGCCTTGACTCTGGCCGCTACCGCCGAATCAGACCCTGATCAACGACAACGCCTGAGTGAACATCTCGATCAACTGCAAGTCTGGGCGCAACAGTCTGCGCAGACTTTTGCCAGTCAGACGGCGCTGGTCGCTGCTGAAATCGCTCGGGTTGCAGGGCAGTTGATCGAAGCACAGTCGTTGTACGAGCAGGCGATTCAACTGGCCCAGGACAGCGGTTTTGTGCATGTCGAAGCCTTGGCCAACGAACTCGCCGCGCGCTTTTACAGTGCCCGTGGTCTGGACAAGATCGCCCGTCTGTACCTGCAAGACGCGCGCTACGGTTATCGGCGTTGGGGCGCCGAGGGCAAGGTGCGACAACTGGAACGATGCCATCGCTATTTGCGCAATGAAGAGGCGTCGCCCAACCCGACCGCGACCATCATCACCCCGGTCGAGCATCTTGATCTGGCCACGGTGCTCAAGGTATCCCAAGCCGTTTCAAGCGAAATTGTCCTGGATCGATTGATCGAAATGGTCATGCGCACCGCCATCGAACAGGCTGGCGCCGAGCACGGTCTGCTGATTTTGATCGAAGACGAGACGCCCTATATTGCCGCGCGAACCAGCGTTGGCAACCACCGCACGCAGTTGTGCAACGAGCCGGTGAGTACCACGGCGTTGGCCGAATCGGTGCTTTACCAGACCCTGCGCACCGGCGAAAGCCTGTGCCTGGACGATGCCGTCGCCGATCCGGCCTTTGCCGCTGACCCGTACATTCATCAGCGCGGCGCGCGTTCGATCCTGTGCCTGCCATTGATGAATCAGGGGCGGATTGCCGGGGCGCTGTACCTGGAAAACAACCTGTCTGGCGGCGTGTTCAGCCCGGCGCGTTTTGCCGTGCTGCGACTGGTGGCTTCACAGGCGGCGATCTCGCTGGACAACGCGCGGCTGTATCGCGACGTCGCCGAGCGTGAGGCGAAGATTCGGCGGCTGGTCGACGCCAACATCATTGGCATCATCGTCTGGAATATTGAAGGGGAAATTATTGAAGCCAACGACGCGTTTCTGCGCATGGTCGGTTATGAGCGTGAAGATTTGCTTTCGCGCAGGGTGCATTGGCGGGACATGACTCCGCCGCCATTGCGCGAGGAAAGTGAAGTTGCGCTGGCGACCGCGATCCGCACCGGGCGCGCGCAGCCGTTCGAAAAGGAATACATCCGCAAGGACGGCAGCCGCCTGCCGGTGATCGTCGGCCTGGCCGCGTTCGAAGCCAGTCAGCAGCAGGGCGTGGCGTTCGTCCTCGACCTGAGCGAGCGTAAACAAGCTGAAGAACAAGTACGTGAGAGCGAACGCCGATATCGTCAGGTCCAGGCGGAACTGTCCCACGCCAATCGCGTGGCGACCATGGGCCAATTGGCGGCGTCCATCGCCCATGAAGTCAACCAGCCCATCGCTGCCACCGTGACCAATGCCAACGCCGCGTTGCGCTGGCTCGGTGCGCAACCGGCGAACATCGACGAGGTCAAGCAGGGCCTCAGACGTATCGTCAACGATGGCAACCGCGCAGCCGAGGTGCTCGGACGCATCCGCGCACTGATCCGCAAGACACCACCGCAACGCCAGGTGCTGAACCTCAACGCGGTGGTGGGCGAAATGGTCGGGTTCACGCGCGGTGAGGCGGCGCGGTGCGGAGCCGTGGTCAGTACGCAATTGGCCAGCGACTTGCCTGCGGTATTGGCCGACCGGGTCGAATTGCAGCAAGTCCTGCTCAACCTGATCATCAATGCCCTCGAAGCAATGGAGGTGATGGAGGCGGGCGAGCGCAGACTGCTGATCAGCAGCGAATCCGTTGCAGATGACGTTCGGATCATGGTCAGCGACTCCGGGCCGGGATTCGCCTGCGAGCGTGCAGAGGAAGTGTTCACTGCGTTCTACACCACCAAATCGACCGGGCTGGGCATGGGACTGTCGATCTGCCGCAGCATCATCGAAGCCCATGGCGGACGTTTGTGGGCAGAGGCCAATTTGCCGTTGGGTGCGCGAGTGTTATTTACGCTGGCGGTGTGCAAAAGCGTCGCAATCCCCCAGCAATCATGGCCGGGGAGGTAGGTGGTGGACGTTTCGGGTTCTTTGTTGACTGGGCTGGCGCCATCGCGAGCAGGCTCACTCCTACAGTGGATTTTGCAGTGTTCACGAATGTTGTGGCGGACGCAAAACCTGTGGGAGCGGGCTTGCTCGCGAAGGGGCATCCACGCGATTCCCAGCACTTGGTCGAAACTTACCGTCCACTGCAATTGGCGTCGTCAGCGCCGAAAATCTAAACATTGCAACTGCGCAAAAAGTTGCGCAGTTGCTTCGCCAATTTCACCCGAGAATTCCCTTCAAGCCTCTCTAAATCAAGCCCTCCATACCTCTAGCAATCCTGATGACATGCACTTGGGGCATAAAAATGTGGCGACTTCGAATGGCGGCAACCTGGCCGATGTCAACGTAGATCTTGAGGGCGCTTCGTGTAACCTGAGTGCGGGAAATAGCGGTTACGTGAAAGAAGGGATGTCGTGTGTCGAACGTGGAAGTTGTGGAGCGCCATATGGACGATAAAGAATTGCCTGTTCTGATTGAGGTGTTTGTATCAGATGACGATGGCCCTGTATTCGAGGAGCTCCCTGCAATCGCGATGGGGCAGGATACTTATCAGCTGCTGTCCTCACCTGGTCTTGCGTTGAATTTGGCTCGAGGTGACATCATCTCGATAAAAAACAAAAACACTCACGCTGAAGTCCTGAAGCGCGGAGGAAATTTTTGTATTCATATTTACGCCGACTACATCCCCGAGGACGTCATTGCACAACTGGAAACTGATGTTGGCAATGAACTGGGTGGAACGCTGGATGGCGTTTTCGAAGGCAACCTGTCACTGGCTGTGCCGTCAAGCAATGGCATGGACAGCATCAATGCGTTTTTTGATCGGTTCCGCGAGCAAACGGGACTCGAATGGTATTACGCCAATATCTATAAAAACATTGATGATGAAGATGATGAAACGCTGCTCAATTGGTGGCTGCAGAGCTGACTGACAGGCCAGCAGACGGCAAGGTCGCGAGACCAGGATCAAGTCAAAGGGGTGACAACATGAAGGACGCCATTCGCTTGGGCGACTCCACCACCCACGGTGGCAAGGTGCTCGAAGCCTTCTCCCAAACCGATCTCAACGGCAAGCCTGTTGCCGGAGTCGGTCACAAGGTCAGCTGTCCACTGTGCAAAGGGGTTTTCCCGATTGCAGAGGGCAGCAGCACTTACACCGTTGATGGCACGCCCATCGCTCTGGACGGTATGAAAACCGCTTGCGGTGCTGCGCTGATTGCAAGCGGCCCGAAAGGGGCTGTGATCAGTTGAATCAACATGTACCGCATCGGCATATGCCGGGCATCCCCTGATGTTTGTTGCATGAGTGTTGGCAGGCCCAGGCCATCAATCATTTCTTTAAAGTCTTGAACTATCTTACGGATGAGATGCAGTCATGACGACTGAAACGCCTGTCGCGAAAGTACGTGAACCTCAAGTGGCGATCGTTCCGCTCAACACCATTGACATTAAGGATGTCGGACGCGGTGCAGCCAGATTCGATGCCTGGCTGCAATCGATCAGTGGTGGAGTAGTCACTCTTGAGCGCGTCAAGAACGTTGCCGGAGCGTTGCCGGTGGTGGGCAACATCATGGCCTTGGTGGATGCGCTCGGAGACATTGTTGTCCTTGCCAAAAGCAAGCAACGCCAGATTCTGGACTGGGTCAGCCTGGGTATCAATCTGATCGGTGTTTTACCGGCGCCACCCACAATGGCCTCGGCGCGTATGACCTTGCGTCCGACCTTGTCGCTGGTGCGTCAAGAACTTCGTAACAGCGCCAAGATGCTGCTGGGCGATTCGCTGATCGAAGTCCTGATCGGACATTTGAATGCCACCATTGTCGGTACGATCGATGACTTTGTAGAGCAGGCCAAGCCGAAGCTGGCTGAAATACTCGACAACGGCGGCAAGCTTGGCCAGAACGCGGTCAACGAAATCGCCAAGGGCCTGGAAACGGTCGTCAACGGCAAGCTTGATGCAAAAGGCGACATGAAGTCGGCGAGTGCCAAGATGAGTGCGGCCGGAGGTCAGTTGTTGCATGACCCCAAGGCAGCCATCAGTAATTCGACCGCGCGTGGCCTAGGGGTACGTCCTGTCGATATTCCAGTTGATAAAGATGGGAACGTTCATCCCAATACCGGTGGGATGTCCGTAGCGCCGGATACTCCGCAAAACCTGCCGGATCATCGGCGCCCCTCTACGTTACCCGGCGGAACCAGCAAAGACAGCGCCTGCAAATTGAATACCGCTTCACTTCCGGAAAGTCTTCGTTACGTGCAAGACAAAAAAACTCACGGAACCATTCAGCCTAATAAGGCCATGCCACTTTCTGATTACCAGAAGGCACTAGGGTCGACGGCTGAGCATTGGGAGAAACAATGATGAAAACGCTTGATAAACCGTTGGACGATGAACTGTCCGGCGCATTGAGGAGGGGGGATGATCTTCTTTCGATACGGGAAATCCTGCTGAAGTATCGAGATAAGGGTTTTTCGGCTATATCGGTTAATGAACTGTTGGGGTCAATGCGCGGTGATGCCGATGAAGAGTTGGAGGATCGGATTCTGGAGGTGATGGATATCGTTACCGGGTTTTGTGCGCCAGCTCTGGAAGTCTGGTGAGCGGCGGGTTTGGAATTGAGAAGTTTCACTGGAAATCTGGGGAATGAGCATGAAAAACATTGCTGTGATCCTTGCACTGACCGCCACTTTCGGCCTCTGCGCTCTGGCCCGCGCAGAAGCACCAGATTCCGCTACCCTGAAAGGCATGTACGACACGGGGCGCAACATGTCGGGCCTGATCAAGCATTGCGTCGACAACGGCTACCTGAAAGCGGATAGCACTGAAAACGCCAACAAGATGGTGGCGTTCGTTGCGAATATGCCGGGCGCGTTCGACAAGGCCGATGGCGACAAGAACGAAGGTCTCGGTCGCAAGGGCGAAGTGTTGGCCGACGGTCAATACAAGAGCCTGGAAGGCAACCTGCCACCGGATCTGAGCCTCAAGCAATGGTGCGAGCAAGCGGATCAAGGGATGCGTGAGGGGCTCAAGCAAATCGGCTTGTAAACGACATCGATGAGAACACTTGCCATGAAATCCGATATACCACCCACCGACGCTTCGGCACTCATCGACGCTCGAATCGCTGAACTGGCCGATTGGCGCGGCGCCATCCTCGGCGAGATTCGCAAGGTCATGCACCAGGCTGATCCCGAGGTGGTGGAGGAGTGGAAGTGGCGCGGTGTTCCGGTGTGGTCGCGGGGCGGGATCATTTGCACCGGGGAGACCTACAAGTCAGCGGTGAAGATGACCTTCGCCAAGGGCGCGGCGCTGGCCGATCCTGCGCGGTTGTTCAATGCCAGCCTGGAAGGCAACACCCGCCGGGCGATAGATTTTCATGAGGGTGACAAGGTCGATGAGCCGGCCTTGAAAGCGCTGATTCGCGAGGCGATTGCGCTGAATTTGTCGAAGTGAATCGTGGCGTTTGCCTTGGCTCAGAAATAACTGGCTGTTTTAAAACAAATTTTTTTGCACTCAGGGCTTCCCAGATCAAAAAAAGCTTGGTAAATTGCGGCCCATTCTCGCAGAGCTTGTTACAGAGCTTGAGATACAGGGGCGTCGCCAAGCGGTAAGGCAGCAGGTTTTGATCCTGCCATGCGTTGGTTCGAATCCAGCCGCCCCTGCCATATTCAGAAAAAACGCCAGTCCGAAAGGGCTGGCGTTTTTTTATGCGCGCGATTTGTGGCTGGGGCTGACAGTTGCCTGAGCCGTAGCGGGGGACTGATGTAAACTGCCCGCGCGAAAGTCCCGGCGCGTTGTTGGCCGGCGACCCTCAATCTCTCCAGACAAGAGACTTTCATGGCTAATCAAGACCTCAGCTTCACCCCTGATCCGGATGCCGATTCCATTTCCTCCGACGTTGTCGGTTTCAACGGCATTCTGGTTTCGACCCAGATCCCGACCCGCGCCGACGGCAGCCTGGAACTGGGCGACATTACCCAGCAGAGCGAATGCACGCTGCAGGCGCTGAAAGTGGCGCTGGAACGCGCCGGCAGTTCGATGGATCGGGTCATGCACCTGACCATCTACCTCACCGACATGGCTGACCGTGCGGCATTCAACGAAGTCTACAAGCGCTTCTTCGCCAAGCCATGGCCGGTGCGCGCCGCGGTGGGCGTGGCGTCGCTGGCGGTGGAAGGCATGCGCGTGGAAGTCACCGCAATGGCCGCCAAGGCCTGATCCTGCGGTAAAAAACTGTGGGAGCTGGCTTGCCAGCGATGGCGTCAGCACCACCAACATCTATGTTGACTGAACCATCGTCATCGCTGGCAAGCCAGCTCCCACAGGGTTTGCGGTTGCCACTTGGCAGCACAGGCGTGCCGCTCAGTCGATTCGCGGCTACAATGCGCGCCTTAACCGTGACCGCCTGACTAAAAAAACTATGTCCTTGCCCAAGCATCATCTGGAATTGCTCAGCCCCGCCCGTGACGTGGCGATTGCCCGCGAGGCGATCCTGCACGGCGCCGACGCCGTGTACATCGGTGGCCCGAGCTTCGGCGCGCGCCACAACGCCTGCAACGAGGTGAGCGAAATCGCCGAGCTGGTGGAGTTTGCCCGCCGTTATCACGCGCGCATTTTCACCACCATCAACACCATCCTGCACGACAACGAACTGGAGCCGGCGCGCAAGCTGATCCACCAGTTGTACGACGCCGGTGTCGACGCGCTGATCGTCCAGGATCTGGGCGTGATGGAACTGGACATCCCGCCGATCGAGCTGCATGCCAGTACCCAGACCGACATCCGCACGCTGGAGCGGGCGAAGTTTCTCGATCAGGCCGGTTTCTCGCAACTGGTGCTGGCCCGTGAGCTGAACCTCAAAGAAATCCGCGCCATTGCCGATGAAACCGATGCCGCCATCGAATTCTTCATCCACGGCGCACTGTGCGTGGCGTTCTCCGGGCAGTGCAACATTTCCCACGCGCAGACCGGGCGCAGCGCCAACCGTGGCGACTGCTCGCAGGCCTGCCGTTTGCCGTACACCCTGAAAGACGAAAAGGGTGGGGTGATCGCCTACGAAAAACACCTGCTGTCGATGAAGGACAACAACCAGAGCGCCAACATCCGCGCGTTGGTCGAGGCCGGTGTGCGCTCGTTCAAGATCGAAGGTCGCTACAAGGACATGGGCTATGTGAAGAACATCACCGCCTATTACCGCCAGCGCCTCGATGACGTGCTCGAAGACCGTCCGGACCTGGCCCGCGCTTCCAGCGGCCGCACCGCGCACTTCTTCCTGCCTGACCCGGAAAAGACCTTCCACCGTGGCAGCACCGATTACTTCGTCACCGATCGCAAGATCGACATCGGCGCGTTCGACTCGCCGACCTTCACCGGCCTGCCAGTGGGCACTGTCGAGAAAGTCGGCAAGCGTGACCTGCAGGTGGTGACGCAGGAGCCGCTGTCCAACGGCGACGGCCTCAACGTGCTGGTCAAGCGTGAAGTCGTGGGTTTCCGCGCCAACATCGCCGAGCCAAAAGGCGAGTTCGAAGAAGACGGCGAGAAGCGCTATCGCTACCGCGTCGAACCGAACGAAATGCCCGAAGGCCTGTACAAGCTGCGGCCGAATCATCCGCTGAACCGCAACCTCGACCACAACTGGCAACAGGCGCTGCAGAAGACTTCTGCCGAGCGTCGTATCGCATTGAGCTGGGTCGCACGTCTGCGTGAAGAACAGCTGGAAGTGACTGCGACCAGTGAAGAGGGGATCAGTGCCAGCGTGACCCTGAACGGTCCGTTCGGTGTCGCCAACAAGCCGGAACAGGCGCTGGAGCAATTGCAGGATCTGCTCGGCCAGCTCGGTACCACCCAATACCACGCCACCGACCTCAAGCTCGATGCACCGCAGGCGTTCTTCATCCCGAATTCGCAGCTCAAGGCCTTGCGCCGTGAAGTGATCGAAGCGCTGACCGCTGCTCGCGTCGCCGCGCATCCGCGTGGTAGCCGCAAGGCCGAAACCACGCCGCCGCCGGTGTACCCGGAGTCGCACCTGTCGTTCCTGGCCAACGTCTACAACCAGAAGGCCCGCGACTTCTATCACCGTCACGGCGTGAAGCTGATCGATGCGGCCTACGAGGCGCACGAAGAGGCTGGTGAAGTGCCGGTGATGATCACCAAGCACTGCCTGCGTTTCTCGTTCAACCTGTGCCCGAAACAGGCCAAAGGCGTGACCGGCGTGCGCACCAAGGTCGCGCCGATGCAGTTGATTCACGGCGACGAAGTGCTGACCCTGAAGTTCGACTGCAAGCCGTGCGAGATGCACATCATCGGCAAGATGAAAGGCCACATCCTCAACATGCCGCAACCGGGCAGCGTGGTTGGCCACATCAGCCCGGAAGACCTGCTGAAAACCATCCCGCGCGCGCCACACTGAGTGACGGGCGGGCGTGGCGCTACGGTGTCACGCCTGCTCGGGCTCGCGCTCGGCGAGGTCTTCGAGCAAGTCGGCTGACGGCACAAAGAACAGACCCCCGGTGACCGCGGTGCTGAAGTCCAGCAAACGGTCGTAGTTGCCCACGGGTTTGCCGACAAACATGTTCTCCAGCATCTGCTCGATCGGTTCCGGCGAGCGCGCGTAGCCAATGAAGAAAGTGCCGAACTCACCAGCCCCCGGGCGGCCGAACGGCATGTTGTCGCGCAGGATTTTCTGCTCCTGGCCGTCCTTGGTGATGGTGGTCAGGGCGCTGTGGGAATTGCTCGGCTTGACCTCTTCACCGAGTTCGATGTCGGCCAGCTTGGTGCGGCCGATCACCTTTTCCTGAGCTTCGACGCTCAGCGCATTCCACGCCTCCATCTTGTGCAGGTACTTTTGCACCAGCACATAGCTGCCGGATTCGAACGCGGGGTCTTCGTTGCCGATCAGGGTGAAGTGATCTGCCTTGCGGCCCACCGGGTTCTCAGTGCCATCGACGAAACCGATGATGCTGCGCATGTCGAAGTAGCGGAAACCCTGCACCTCATCCACCACGGTGATCGCGCCATTGAGCGCGCTGCACAATTGCGTGGCCAGTTCGAAGCACAGGTCCATCTGGTCGGCGCGGATGTGCAGCAGGATGTCGCCGGGGGTGGCTACGGCGCGGCGGCCCTCGACGCCGAACTCGCGGAACGGATGCAGCGATGCCGGGCGTGGACTGCCGAACAGGGCGTCCCAGGCGCTGGCGCTGAACCCGCAGACACATGACAAGTTGCCGTTGGGCACACGTTTGCCGACCGAGCGGGTGAGGGCGGCGATGTCACCGCACCAGCCGCGCACCTGATTGGCGGCGTCGCTGCCGGGCAGCAGCGTGGCGACGATGAAGATCGCGCTGCTGGTGATCGGGTTGCAGATCGCTTGCGGCTCGGGGGTATCCATTGATGAAGTCATAGTCGGTTCCATATGCGCGGGGCCAAGATCGGCGCTCAGTATGAAACCAAAAACGTTTCATCGATATCTCAGAAACGACCCAGTCGATAAGCATCCATCGTCGGCACGCCGGAATGGGCCGAGGGAGATGTCAACTGAGCTATCATCTCAGCAGTCACCGCCGCCTGCGTCAGCCCCAGATGCTGATGCCCGAACGCGAGCAGCACCTTGCCGTCGCAGACCTTGTCGATGACCGGCAGCGAGTCTGGCAGCGATGGGCGAAAACCCATCCACGGCGTTGCGTCTTCCACATTCAAATCATGGCGGAACAAGCCCTTGCTCAAGCGATGCAGTTGCCAGGCGCGCTCCATGAACGCTGGGCGCTGCAGGCCGGCGAACTCCACCGTACCGGCCAGGCGCAGGCCGCCGGTCATTGGCGTCATGATGAACTTGCGCTCCAGCGACGTGACCGCGAACGGCAGGCGCGCGTGTTCGTGCGGCAGCATCAGGTGATAGCCGCGCTCGGTGTCCAGTGGCACGCGTTTACCGGTCAGCGCCGCGGTGAGCTTGGCCGAATGCGCACCACAGGCGATCAGCACCTGCCGCGCGGTGAAACGCCCCTGATCGGTGAGCAACGACACGCCATGCGTCTGCAACTGGCCGCTCTGAACCTCCTGCTGGAAGAACCGCACACCGGCCGTTTTGGCGGCGCTCACCAGTTCACACACCACCTGATACGGGTCGAGAAAATGCCCGGTGCGCGGGTAGAACAATCCGCCTTGAATCTGTTCGCTGAGCTGCGGCGCGCTTTCTCGCACGGCGCTGGACGACCAGAAGTCCACCGGCACCTGCTGCTGACGCATGCGTGCCTGCAAGGCGTCGATCGCTTGCCGCGACTCGGGGCGCTCGAACACCAGCAGCGAGCCGTCCTCCTTGAGCAGGTCAAGGCGGGCGATGCTGTGCAGCAGGCGCTTCCAGGCGTCGAGGCTGCTTTCGTTGAGCGCGCGCAGGCCGGCCACGGTGCGCTGAAACGGCGCCGGGCGCAGGTTCAGCAGCAGGCGGCTGAACCACGGCACGGCGCGTGGCAGGTACTTCCAGTCCAGGCGCAGCGGCCCCATCGGGTCCATCAGCATCGCCGGCAGACGCTTGAGGATCGACGCATCGGCAATCGGAAACACCTGCTCGGTGGCCAGATGCCCGGCGTTGCCGAACGAGGCGCCATGACCGGGCGGCTGCTTGTCGATGACCACCACCCGTTTACCCTGACGCGCCAGTTGCAGGGCGCAGGCGACGCCGATGATGCCGGCGCCGATCACCGCGATATCGGCGTTGTCCGCTGTGAAGTTGTCGGGCATGGTCAAGCTTCCCTCTGACCGTCGAGCAAGCGCCGCAATTGCAGCGGATTCGCTTGTTTCAGCGGCGGCGGCAACAGGCTGTCGGAGAAGTCCTGATAACACACCGGACGCAGGAAACGCAGAATCGCCGCGGTACCGACCGATGTACTGCGCGAGTCCGAAGTGGCCGGAAACGGCCCGCCATGCACCATCGCATCACACACCTCGACCCCGGTCGGCCAGCCGTTGACCAGCAGACGTCCGGCCTTGCGTTCCAGTGTCGGC
This sequence comes from Pseudomonas sp. GM30, assembly GCF_000282275.2. NCBI lineage: Bacteria > Pseudomonadati > Pseudomonadota > Gammaproteobacteria > Pseudomonadales > Pseudomonadaceae > Pseudomonas > Pseudomonas sp. GM30. The sequence continues at coordinate 46,174 of NZ_AKJP02000032.1, forward strand.
AACAAGGCCCGGGCGCGATCCAGATCGGCGTCATCCAGGTGCAGGGTGGCGGTCAACTGGCCTTCGAGGTGTTCGCAGACCTGACGGATTTCATCGTCGTTGGTGCACTGTACGATCAGTGATGCGGCACCAAAGATTTCACCTTGCAGGCGTGCGTCGGCGAGGAAGTCCTGCGCGTGGGTGACGAACAATTGCGCCTGACACTGGTTCGGGCCTTCAGCCGCTAGACCACCCGCCACGTGTTGCGCCTGCGGATGTTCGGCCAACGCGGCGACGGCGCTTGCATAGGCGCGGAAAATCCCCGGCGTGAGCATGGTCTGCGCCGGGCTGCCCTGGACCCCTTCGGCGGCAGCGGCAATGAAACCGTCCAGCATCGGCCCTTGGCGTGCGATGACCAGCCCGGGATTGGTACAGAACTGCCCGGCGCCCTGGGTCAGCGAGGCGACAAAACCCTGCGCCAACGCCTCACCGCGTGCGGCAAGCGCTGCGGGAAATAACAACACCGGATTGATCGAACTCATTTCCGCGTACACCGGAATCGGTTCGGGCCGTGCCTGCGCCGCTCGGCTCAGGGCGAGGCCCCCACTGCGCGATCCGGTGAAGCCCACAGCCTTGATGCGCCAATCACTGACCAACGCAATGCCGACCTCGTTGCCGGAGCCGAACAGCAGCGAGAACACGCCTTTAGGCAAAGCAGATTTTTCCACCGCGCGACTCAGCGCCTGGCCGACCAGTTCACTGGTGCCGGGATGCGCGCTGTGCGCCTTGACGATCACCGGGCAACCAGCGGCCAGTGCCGAGGCGGTGTCGCCGCCCGCCACCGAGAACGCCAGCGGAAAGTTGCTGGCGCCGAACACCGCCACTGGCCCCAACGCGATCTGCCGCTGGCGCAGATCAGAACGTGGCAGTGGCTGACGTTGGGGTTGTGATTGGTCGACCCGCACATCCAGCCATTCGCCGGCCCGCACGGTGCGGGCGAAGGTGCGCAATTGCCCGCAGGTGCGTCCACGTTCGCCTTGAATACGGGCGCGTGGCAGGCCGGTTTCGGCCACGGCACGGTCGATCAACGCATCGCCAAGGGCTTCGATCTCATTGGCGATGGTTTCGAGAAATTCGGCGCGAGCTTTGAGGGAGGTCTCGCGATAACGATCAAAGGCTTGCCACGCCAGTGCGCAGGCCTGTTCGACATGTTCTGCAGTGCCACCGGCATAGGCCGGTTCCAGCACTGCGTCGGTGGCGGGGTTGATCGCATGGATCGCTTCACGGCTGCCGGCGATGGCTTGGCCGCCGATCAACATGTGGCCTGTCAGAGTCATGACGCTTCCTTGAAAAAACAGGTGAAGCCCCGGTATCACACCGGGGCAGGGGCTGCGGTCAGGCGAGGTTCTGTTCCGCGGACCAGTTTTTGTACCACTGACGGAACAGCGCGTACTGGGTCTCGGCGTAACGCCGCTGGGCATCGCTGAGGGCGTCGGTTTCGTTGAAGTGCGGGGCGTATTCGCGGTCGCCGTTGAGCACCATCAAATGCTTGTAATACAGCACCAGATCGCAGCCTTCGTCGAACGACGACAGCACCGCCAGCGCCGCTTCCAGTTCGCGCGCCAGACGCCGGGCCTTGGCGTCGCCCTTGGCCGCTTGCTTGCTCAGCGCCACCAGTTGCAGCACTTCGCGGGGAAGGGCGTTGCCGATACCGGTGATCGCGCCGGTGGCGTTGCAGTTGACGAAGCCGTGCACCACTTGCGTATCGACACCGACCATCAGGGTCACGGCATCGTCCTGCGAGGTGATGTTTTCGGCGGCGTAGCGCAAGTCGGCGCCACCACCGAACTCCTTGAAGCCGATCAGGTTCGGGTGTTCACGACGCAGTTCGAAGAACAGCTCGGCGCGGGTGGCGAAGCCGTAGTAAGGGCTGTTGTAGATCACTGCCGGCAGGTTTGGCGCGGCGTTGAGGATCGCGGCGAAGTGGGCTTTTTGTGCGGTAGCCGAGGCACCTCGGGACAGCACGCGTGGAATCACCATCAGGCCATGGGCGCCGACTTTCGCGGCGTGCGCTGCATGGGACACCGCTTCACGGCTGTTGACCGCGCCAGTACCGACGATGGTTGGTACGCCGGCGGCGACCAGACGCGCCACGCCTTCCTGACGCTCAGCCTCGGTCAGCAGCGGCCAGTCGCCCATCGATCCGCAGTAAACCACCGCGCTCATGCCGATATCGATCAGCTCGCGACCTTTGGCCACCAGCGCGTCGAAGTCAGGTTTGCGTGCAGCGGTGCACGGGGTCATCAGCGCGGGAATGCAGCCAGTGAAGATGTTATCGCTCATTGTTGTAGCTCCTCGGGACATTCATTCGGATCGGTAGAAAAGCGGGGCTCAGATGCCCCAGGCGAAAGGGTCCTGCTCGTCGATCAGCAGGGTGGCGTCGGCGGTCATGTAGGCGCGGCCGGTAATGAACGGGCGTACGCGCTCGCCGTGCCATTCGAAGCGGCCTTCGAACTGGCTGCCGGTGATGCTCGCTTGCGTCCAGACCTGGCCTTCGGCGAGTTTGCCGTCAGCGGCCAGGCAGGCCAGTTTGGCGCTGGTGCCGGTGCCGCAGGGCGAGCGGTCGTAGGCTTTGCCGGGGCACATGACGAAGTTGCGGCTGTCGGCATTGGCATCGTCGGCAAACAGTTCGACGTGGTCGATCAACGCGCCGTCCTCGCCGTGGATGCCTTGGGCTTCGAGAGCCTTGAGCATCGCCCAGGTGTACTCGGTGAGGGCTTCGACGTTGCTCATCTGCAGGTCCTGACCATGTTCGGAGACGAGGAAAAACCAGTTGCCGCCCCAGGCGATGTCGCCGAGCACGCGACCGTAACCGGGCACGTCCACCGGCACCTGTTTGCGGTAGCGCCAGGCCGGAACATTGCCCAAAGTCACCGCGCCGTCCTCGTGCAGGGTGGCGCTGACCGGGCCGACCGGGGTGTCGATCTGGTGCACGCCCGGTTCGATCTGTCCCAGGTAATGCAGCGAGTTGACCAGGCCGATGGTGCCGTGGCCGCACATGCCGAGGTAGCCGGCGTTGTTGAAGAAAATCACCCCGCAGGTGGCGTCCGGCGACACCGGCGCGCAGTACAGCGCGCCGACCAGCACGTCGTTGCCGCGCGGCTCCAGCAGACAGGCGCGGCGCCATTGATCGTGGCCTTCGCGCAAGGCATCGCGCTTCTCGGCGATGCTGTGGCCGGGCAGCTCGGGGAAGCCCTTCATCACCAGGCGCGTCGGTTCGCCGCCGGTATGGGAATCGATGATGTGCAGTCGTTTCATGGGTTCGTCCCTTGAATGAAGTCAGGCGTGAGCAGGGCGTTGGCCCGTTGCCGAAGGGGTGGAGGATTCAGCGGCTTCGCTTTCGTCGTCCTCGTTTTCCAGACGAATCAGGTGTGCCGGTACGCCGGTGGCGGCGCCCCAGTAGTAGATGCCCAGCGCGCAGACTGCGACGATCACCGTGTCGAACGGATGACTGAGCACGCCGATACCACCGAAACTGCCGAGCTTGGAGAGGACGATGGTCACCGCGTAGAAGCCGATCAACCACGCCGAAGAACGCACTTGCTGACCCAGATTGAGGTGCGCGGTCGGCACCATGCGCCCGCACAACAGGTAGATGACAAACATCAGGATTTGCAGGCCGAGCAACCACGACACGGTGCCCCAGCCCGACCAGTAGACGATCAGCGCGGCGATGATGAACGACAGTGGCCCGAGCACGCTCATGCCCTTGACCCGGAACGGACGCGGCATGTCCGGCGCGCTGCGGCGCAGTGCGGCCACCGACACCGGGGCCACCGCATAGCTCAATACCAGCGCGGCAGAGACAACGTTGATCAACGCTTCCCACGACGGGAACGGCAGGGTCCAGAACACCGACAGGCCAAAGGTCAGCCACAGTGCCGGGCGGGGGATGCCGGACTTCTCATCGATGCGGGTGAAGATCTTGAAGAACGTCCCGGTCTGCGCCCAGCCGTAGATCACTCGCGGCGTGGCGTTCATGTAGATGTTGCCGCAGCCGCTGGGCGAGATCACCGCGTCGGCCACCACCAGATACGCCAGCCAGCCAACGCCCAGTGCCAGGGCGATGTCGCGATACGGCAGAGCCAGTTCCTTGGCGACGCCGGCCCAGCCATTGGCGAGCATTTCAGTCGGGATGCCACCGAGGAACGCGGTTTGCAGCAGCACGTAGATCGCGGTGGACAGCAGCACCGACAGGATCAGCGCAATCGGAATCGTGCGTTGCGGATTCTTCACTTCACTGGCCACGGAAATGATCGGCGTCAGGCCCAGATAGGCGAAGATCACCCCGCCGGCCGACACGGCCATTTCGATGCCGGACAGACCGAACGGCGCAAAGCCCTGGACCTGGAAATTGGCCGGTTTGAAAAAGGTGAACAACACGCCGATCACCAGCAGCGGCACGATGAACTTGAATACGCTGACCAGATTGTTGGCCATGGCGAAGGTCTTCACACTGCGGTAGTTGAGCAGGAAAAACAGGCACAACAACCCGAACTGCACGAACCAGCCGAGCACGGTCGGGTCGCTGGAGCCGACCTTGGTCAACTCGGGAAACCACGCCGCCGCATATTGCCGCGAGGCGACCACTTCGATCGCCACCAGGCTGGAAAACGCGATCAGCGTGATGAAGCCCATCAGGTAACCGAGCAGCGGGCCGTGGGAGTAAACCGGGTAGCGCACCACGCCGCCGGCACGCGGCAGTGCGGCACCCAATTCGCAGTAGACGATGCCCAGCAGCAACACGGCGAAACCACCGAGCAGCCAGGAAAAGATCCCCGCCGGGCCGGCGATGGCCGACACGTGACTGGCGGCGAACAACCAGCCCGAACCGAAGATCGCCCCCAGTCCGATGAACGTGAGGTCTATCAGTGAAAGTTGTTTCTTGAACTTGCCTTGGCCTGTCATAGCGTCGCCTTCTTGTTGGTTGTTGGAGGGGCGTGCAGTGGCGCTACAGTGAACTCATCAGGCGATGGGCGATTGATGTTTTTTGCCGGTGACGATGACGAAATCAGCACAATGGCCAGTGGCAAAGGCCCGGCTCGACAGGCTGTCGGCCATCGGGCAATCTGCGCGCAAGTCAATGCGCAGAGTGGGGAGTGAGAGGCATGCCGCAGAACGCGTTTGCGATCCTGAGCCAGCACAACGAAGCGAGCCGACCGCAATGCCTCGACGATCTGCTCGCCAGCATGGCGCTGCTGTTGCCCATGCTGGATGTGATTCCCAACGCGGCGATCTTCATCAAGGATCTGCAGGCGCGCTACGTCATGGCCAACCAGACGCTGGTGCAGCGCTGCGGTTTGAAAGACCTGCGGCCGTTACTGGGCAAGACCAGCGCCGAGGTGTTTCCGGCGCAATTGGGTCCGGGCTACACCGAGCAGGATCGGCGCGTGCTGGAAGAGGGATTGGTGCTGGAGGATCAGCTGGAGTTGCATCTGTACGGCAGCCGCGAACCGGGTTGGTGCCTGACCCACAAGCGCCCGCTGTACGACCGCGACAACCGGATCATCGGCCTGGTCGGTATTTCCGTCGACCTGCAAACTGCCAGCGAAACCCATCCGGCGTATCAGCGGCTGGCGGCGGTGGACGAGTACATCCGGGCGAATTTCAATCAGCGCGTCAGCCTGAGCGAACTGACGCGCATCGCCGGGATTTCCGTGGCGCAACTGGAGCGTTACTGCAAGCGGGTGTTCCACCTGACGCCGCGGCAGATGATCCAGAAAGTGCGCCTTGAGCATGCGCATCGGCTGTTGCACGGCGACCTGCCGATCACCGAAGTGGCGCTGCAGTGCGGGTATACCGACCACAGCGCCTTCACCCGGCAGTTCAAAGCATCGACCGGATTCACCCCGCGCCAGTATCGGTTGGCGACGGGGCAGTGAGGCTTGCCCGTCAGGCCTTGACCCAGCGCTGCCGACTCCAGGCACTCAGCGAATCCACGCCCAGCACCAGAATCAGCATCGCCAGAATCACCGTGCTCGCCTGCGCTTCCTGAAACAGGCTGAGGCTGACATACAGCATCTGCCCCAAACCACCGGCACCGACAAAGCCCAGCACACTGGCCATGCGGATGTTGTTTTCCCAGCGATACAGACAATACGCGAGCAATTGCGGGGCGAGGTTGGGCAGGGTGCCGTAGCAGAACGCTAGCACCGGATTGCCGCCCTGCAAGCGGATCGCTTCGGCCGGTTCCGGCGGGGTGTTTTCCAGCGCTTCGGCGAACAAACGGCCGAGCACCCCGGTGGTGTGCAGGGCCAGCGCCAGGGTGCCGGCATTCGGGCCGAGGCCGGCGGCGAGTACCATCAACGCCGCCCACACCAGTTCCGGAATCGCCCGCAGACCATTGAGTAGCAGCCGCGAAGCGCTTTGCAGCGGCCAGCCGAAACGACCGGCGGCAGGCAGCGCGAGGAGGATGCCGAATACCGCTGCGAGCAGGGTGCCGAGGGCCGACATGGCGAGGGTTTCCAGCGCGCCCTTGAGGATCGCCTGCAGGTGCGTGGCGCTCAGGTCCGGGCTGAGAAAGCGCTGTGCGTAGGCGCCCATCTGCTTGAGGCTGGTGGCGCTGCCCAGTTCACCGAGGTCGAGTTCGAGGTAACCGAACGAGGCGATGACCGCGACGCCAATGCCGACGATCAGCAACAGATTGATCAGGCGATTCATGTCAGCCTCCAGCGCAGCAGACGGCTGAGTTGGTCGGCACCGAGCACCAGGATCAGGAAGGTCAACAACATGCTCGCCACTTCACCGCTGGCGAACATGCGCAGCGACAGATCGATCTGCTGACCGAGGCCACCGGCGCCGACAAACCCCATCACCACCGACGCCCGAATCGCGCACTCCCAGCGATACACCGTGTACGACAGCAGCTCCGCCGCGACATTCGGCAGAATCCCGTAGGCAAACGCCGCGAGCCGTCCGCTGCCGGCCTGCATCAGGGCATGGGCCGGACGCTGGTCGGTGGACTCGAAAATCTCCGCGTAGACCTTGCCGAGCATGCCGCTGTAGGTGATGGCGATCGCCAGCACACCGGCCGCCGGGCCGAGGCCCACGGCACGCACGAACAGCAGCGCCCAGACGATTTCTGGCACGCTGCGCAAGAAGATCAGCAGCCCGCGCACCGGCCAGCGCAGCAAGCGTCCGAGCCGACTGGGAATGCCGCTGCGGGACGCCGCCGACAACGACAGTGCGCGGCTGGCAATCAGACTGGCCGGTACCGCCAGCAACAGCGCCAGAGCCATGCCGGCGGTGGCGATGGCCAGGGTTTGCAGGGTCGCCTTGAACAGCAACTGGAGAAAGTCGTGGTCATGCGCCGGTGGCCAGAACCCGGAGATGAAACGGCCCATTTCGGTCTGGCTGTCGCTGTGCAGCAGCACGCCAAGGTCCAGTTCGCTGAGCTGGATGCCCGGCCACAGCAAGGCCAGCGCCAGCAGGGTCAGCAATAATCGCGGCGCGGCGGCCGGGTCGCGTGAGTCAGCCCTCAGCATCGCGGGATCTGCACAATCAGCGGCGCACTCGGCGTCGTCGGGCTTTGCAATTGCTCGTTGGCGTACAGCGCATCAAGCATCTCGCGGCTGACCTGTTCGGCCGGGCTGTCGAACAGGATCTGGCCATCGCGCAAACCGATGATGCGCGGGAAATGCGCGAGCGCCAGTTCCACCGCGTGCAGACTCGCCACCAGCGTGACGTTATGTGCCCGGGCATGCTGCGAGAGGATCGACAGGGTGTGCCCGGCCAACACCGGGTCCATCGCCGACACCGGTTCGTCCGCCAGCAGAATCTCCGGTGCCTGATACAGCACCCGGGCAATGCCCACGCGCTGCAATTGGCCACCGGACAATTGCTGGCAGTAAGCGAAAAGTTTGTCGCCCAGATCCAGGCGGGCGAGGGCCGCACGGGCGCCGGGGATATCCGTCGGGTGCAGCAGATTCAGCAGGCTCTTGCCCAAACTCCACTGGCCGAGTTTGCCGGCCAGCACTGCCGTCACCACCCGTTGGCGCGGCGGCAGCGGTGGGGCTTGATGCACCAGGCCGATGCGCGCACGCAGGCGTTGGCGCTGGCGGGCGGAGAGGTGCCAGGGGCGTTCGCCCAGCACCTCGATTTCACCGCTGCTGGGGCGCAATGCGGTGGCCAGCAGGTTCAACAGACTGGATTTACCGGCCCCGGACGGACCGATGATTACCACCTGCTCACCGGCGCCAATCTGCAGGTCGACGCCACGCAGCGCATCGACCCCGTTGGTGTGGTGCAGACGGGCTTGTGTAAGGCTCAGGGTCATTTCAGCAGGTCGGCAGCGCGAGCAGCTTCCTCGATGCCCTTGTAGTTTTCGGGCTTGGTGTCGATGAAGCGGCTGGCCGCCTGCAGATCCAGAATCTTCTTCTGCTCGGGGTTGGCCGGGTCGAGGTCGAGGAAGGCTTTCTTGATCTTCGCCGCCAGCGCCGGGTCAAGGGTGCCGCGCACGGTCCAGTTGTAATCGAAGTAGGCCGGGGTGGTGGCGAACACATGCACCTTGCTGGTATCGACCTTGCCGGCGTCCACCAGTTTCTGCCAGACGCTGGCGTTCAAGACACCGGCATCGACCTTGCCGGCCTGAACCCAGGCGACGGTGGCGTCATGCGCGCCGGAATAGGCGACGCGGCTGAAATAGGCTTCCGGCTTGATGTTGTCGTTCTTCAGCATGAAGTAGCGCGGCATCAGGCTACCGGAGGTCGATGACACCGAGCCGAAGGCAAAGGTCTTGCCCTTGAGGTCGGCCAGGCTCTTCACGTTCGGGTCGGCGCTGATGAATTTGCTGGTGAACTGCGCATCCTGCTCGCGCTGCACCAGCGGGATCACCGGGGTAGTGGCGTCGGTCTTCAGGCGTGCCTGAACAAAAGTGAAACCGCCCAGCCAGGCCATGTCGAGGCGATCGGTCGCCAGCGCTTCAACCACCGCCGGATAGTCCGCCACAGGAACGAACTGCACTTTCATGCCCAACTGCTGCTCCAGGTAAGCACCGAGCGGCTCGAACTTGCGCAGCAATTCGGTCGGGGCTTCGTCAGGAATCGCGCTGACCCGCAACACATCGGCGGCATGCGCCACCAGAGCAGAAAAAGACAGGGCCAGACCAGCAGTCAGTGCCAGGGTTCGTTTGAGCATGGAAATCTCCGTTTCATGAGCGTCGCATTCTAAGCGCCACGACGCGAGGTGTCGCGGCTGGGCGCTCAATCAGGTTAGACGAAACGGCGAGGTTATACGCAGGCGTGCGGTGAAAGGCCAGCGCGCTTGTCCGGTGATGTTTTGCTCCACATTTCCTGCAGCCCACTGCCGCTGTGACCCCGCAAAACCCTGTAGGAGCTGTCGAGTGAAACGAGGCTGCGATCTTTGCGTTTCGATTGAAGATCAAAAGATCGCAGCGTGCCGCAGCGCCTACACGGGAATTTTGGCAATCACCTTGATCTCGAACTGAAACCCGGCCAGCCAGGTCACGCCGACTGCGGTAATCGTCGGATACGGTGCACGGCCCCAGAACTCCGGTACCACTTCCCAGATGGTTTCGAAGGTCGATTGTGGATCGATCATGAACACCGTGACGTCCACCGCGTCGGCAAAGCTGCAACCGGCGGCATCGAGAATCGCATTGAGGTTGTTGAAGGCCAGGCGCACCTGGTCCTGCAGCTCCGGTTCGGGCGAACCATCTTCACGGCTGCCGACTTGCCCCGAGACGAACAGAAAACCGTTGGAACGAATCGCCGGCGAATAGCGATGCCGCTCGTAAAGCGCATGGCGGGCTGGCGGGAAAACGACGTCGCGCTGGGTCATGGGTGTCTCCATCATTGTTTGGTGGTTGTTGATGGAGTGACTGTAGGGACTTGCGCCGTGGCGATAAACGCGCAAGCTTGGCGTTCACTGTTTGCAGATTCCAAACAATCCGAGGGCGCAAAGTGGACCGTTTCGATGCAATGCAGGCGTTCGCCCGGGTGGTCGAGGCGGGCAGCTTCACCAAGGCTGCCGAGACCTTGCACATGAGCAAGACTACGGTGACCCAACTCATCCAGCAGCTGGAAGCACGGCTGCGGGTCAAGTTGCTCAACCGCACCACACGCAAGGTCAACGTCACTGCCGATGGCGCGATCTATTACCAGCGGGTGATCAGGCTGTTGGCCGGTATGGACGATGCCGAAACTAGCCTGACCGGCGCGTCGGCCCTGCCCAGGGGGCGTTTGCGGGTGGATGTGCCGAGCCCGCTGGCACGGCTGATTCTGATTCCGGCACTGCCGATGTTTCACCAGCGCTACCCGGAAATCCAGATCGATATGGGCGTCAGCGACCGGATCGTCGACATCATTGATGAGAACGTCGATTGCGTGGTGCGCGGCGGCGAACTGCTCGACCAGTCACTCATGGCGCGGCGGGTCGCCGATCTTCAACTCGGGGTCTTCGCCGCGCCGAGTTATCTGGCCCGTGCCGGTACGCCGCAGCACCCGCGTGAGCTGGAAGACTCGCATCATCGGGTGGTCGGATTTCTCTGGGCGCGCACCGGCAAGCCGGTGCCTTACGCCTTGCACAACGGCAGCGAACACCTGCAGATCAAGGGGCGCCACGTGCTCGCCGTGGATGACGGCAACGCCTACCTTGCGGCAGGGCTGGCCGGCATGGGTGTGCTGTGGTTGCCCAGGTACATGGCGCACGCACATCATTCTCGGGGCGAGTTGGTGGCGCTGCTCGAGGACTGGCAACTTGAGCCGATGCCGCTCTATGTGGCATACGCGCCGAACCGGCATGTCAGCCAAAAGCTCAGGGTCTTTATCGATTGGGTGATGGAGTTGATGGCGTTGCATGGCAATGGCCCGGAACTTGCTGAAGCGTAAACCAGGACAGTCAAATAAATAGCGTTTTGACGGTGAATACCGCCATTGGCGGCTCTGGATGCACCGCTATTCACTCAAGGAGTTTCATTCGTCATGAATATGTACATCGATATTGTGGGTGCGTGCAATTTGAGCTGCCCCTCGTGCCCGATGGGTAACTCGGAAAACGTCAATTTCAAGAAAGCCATGCAAATCGACATGTTCAGGAAGATCGTCGAGAAGGCCCGGGTCGAGGGGGTCAAATCGATTTTTCTTTATAACTGGACAGAGCCGTTGATTCATCCGCGAATCGGTGAGTTTGTCGAGATCGTCAATGCCGCTGGCTTGCGTTGCGGTATCAGTTCCAATCTGAATCTGGCCAAGAACATGGAAGTCGCGTTGCTCGCCAACCCATGGTTTTTCCGTATTTCTCTCTCTGGGTTTTACCAGGAAACCTACGAGAAAGGGCATGCGGGTGGCGACATCGAAGTCGTCAAACAGAACATGCTCAAGTTGCACGAGATCAAGCAACGAGAGGGGTTGGATACTCTGGTCGAGGTGTACTACCACCGCTATCTGGACAACATCGACGAAGAAGCGCTGATGCGCGAATTCAGTGAAGGCCTGGGTTTCAAGTTCGCGACCGGTTATTCCGTGATGATGCCGCTGGAGAAGACCCTGGCGATTGTCGAGCGTGATGTCTCTGTCACGGATGTTGATCATCAAACGCTGGAAAGGCTGGCGCTGCCGCCTTACGACGATCTGGTCAATCTGATTCGGCATTATCCAAAAAAGGCGTGCTCGCTCAAGGACGATTGGCTGGTGCTGGACTGCAACGGAAATACAGTGCTGTGTTGCAGTATTTTCAATCAGACTGAATATCAGGTCGGCAAGTATCTGGACCTGCCTTTGCCGCAACTGACTCGACTCAAGTCGACTCAAGAAAACTGCGTCGATATGTGCAATCGTTGCGCAGCAAATGGCTTGCACCACTACGCAATGACCCCGAGTCAGGGGGCAATGGAAGCTCACGCAATCAACCGCATCATCGATTTTCGCAAGCGTAGCGCCATTGGCCTTCCAGTCGCGAGTGACAAGCTTGGGCGCGACGGTGAAGTCAGTGCCGAGAATTTCGACGAAGCGCAATATCTTCAGATGAATCAGGACGTCAAGAACGCGATCTCCACGGGTGCCTTTACCAGTGGTTATCAACATTACCTGCTGTACGGACGTCTGGAAGGCAGGCTCGGTGCGGGTTATCTCACGGTCGTCTGAGATTATTGATCGGGCGTTGCCAGCCGAGTGCTCAGCCACTCGGTGAAGCTGCGCGCCATCGGGTCATTCTCGCTGTCACGATGGGTCAACAGCGCCCAGTTCGGGCCACGAATGGTTTGCTCCACCAACGGTTGCAGCAACCCCGTGTCCCGCGCCTGACGGCTGAGCAACTGGCTGACCAGCGCAATGCCAAGCCCTGCCGCAGCGGCATCGAGCAACAAACCCGGATCGGAAAAATTCAGCCCCTGATCCTGCTGCCCGACATCGACGCCGGCCTCCACCGCCCAATGGCTCCAGTCCATTTCCCGCTCACCGTGCAGGGTGGTGCGCTGCGCGGCAGGTTGCGCCAACACGCCGGGATGACACGCTGGAAACAGGCGGTCGGCATGCAGCACCTTGAAGCTGCATTCGGCCTGGGAGCTGATGTCGTCGCGCACCGCCAGATCGATGGTTTGCGTGGCCATGTCCGGTACCTCGTCGGTGCTGAAAATCCACAGGTCGACTTGCGGATGCTGGCGCCGAAAATCCGCCAGACGCGGCAGCAGCCAGTGCCGGGCGAACGCTGGCGTGGTGTTGAGCACCAGTTGATTGGGTTTCTGATATTGGCCCAGACGGCGGATGCCGACGGCCAGTTGCTGGAGCATCGCCTGGGTGGTGCTGAGCAGATCGTGGCCGGCATCGGTCAGCGACACGCTGCGACCGCTGCGAAAGAACAGCGGTTGTTCGAGGTACGCCTCAAGGCTGCGGATCTGCTGGCTGATCGCCGATTGGGTGAGGCTCAGCTCATCGGCGGCCTTGTGAAAACTGCCCAGACGAGCAGCCGCTTCGAAGCCGCGCAGGGAGCTGAGCGGCGGCCAATGCTTGAGCATATAGATAAGTTCCTCTAATCAGTTGTGCGCTAAATCCATCGTTTGTTGGTGTCGTTCCGGCGCCGTAGCATTCACCTCACGCCAAATCACGGCAATTTCCATTGAACACAATGGCTTAATCGAGAGGTGCTTGTCATGCCGCGCAACGAGAATAACAATAACGCTTGGATGATGCCTGCCGAATGGGTAACGCACGCGGCGACGTGGATGGTCTGGCCGCATAACCAGGCGCTGTGGGAGTCGGGCTGGCGCGTGACCTTACCGCTCGTGCAGGAGGATTTCGCCCGGGTCGCCAACGCCATCGCGCGATTCGAGCCGGTGAAAATGGTCGTCGATCCCTCGGCGGTAGCGAGCGCCAAAGCCCTGTGCGGGCCGAACATCGAGCTGATCCCGCTGGCGGTCAACGACAGCTGGTGCCGCGACTCCGGCCCGAGCTTCGTCTGCCACCCGCAACAAGGGCTGGCCGGTGTCAGCTGGCGCTTCAACGCCTGGGGCGGCAAGTCGGCGCATGAGCTGGATGAAAGCCTGGCGCGGCGCGCGCTCAATCATCTGGGGCTGGAATGTTTCGGCACGCCGCTGAGCAACGAGGGCGGGGCGATTCATGTCGATGGCGAAGGCACGCTGATCACCACCGAGTCGGTGCTGCTCAACCCCAACCGCAATCCGGGGATTGGCAAGGCTGAAATGGAAGAGATTTTCAGTCGTCTGCTTGGCGTGAAGAAAACCATCTGGCTGCCGGGTGATCCGGATTACGTCACCGGTGACATGACCGACGGCCACGTCGATGGCGTCTGCGCCTTCGCCCGGCCCGGCGTGTTGCTGGTGGATGCCACCCACGACAAGAGCTCGGTGTACGCCGAAGTGACCCGGGAAAACCGCCGCGCACTGGAACTGGCGACCGACGCACAGGGCCGCAAGTTCGAGCTGATCGAACTCTACGAAGCCAGCGAAGCGGTGGACAGCGAAGCTGAAGTGTTCTGCGCCTCGTACACCAATTTCTACATCGCCAACGGCGCGATCATCATGCCGGCTTACGGCATCGAGGCCGACGAGGCGGCGGCGAAAGTGCTGGCGCAGGCATTCCCCGGACGCGAAGTGGTGCCGGTGCGTATCAATCATCTGGCCCATGGCGGCGGCGGGGTGCATTGCATCACCCAGCAACAACCCGCCTGGCCAGTGGAGGGTTGAGCGATGAGCCATCTGACTATCGCCACCACCCAGATGCCGTGCACCTGGGACCTGCCGCGCAACCTCGATCAAGCCGAGCAACTGGTGCGTGAGGCGGCCGCGAAGGGCGCGCAGGTGATCCTGTTGCAGGAGCTGTTCGCCACGCCGTATTTCTGTATCGAACAGAGCCACAAACATCTCGCGCTGGCCGAGGAATATCGTGACAGCCGCGTGCTGCAGCGTTTCGCCGCGCTGGCCAAAGAGCTGAGCGTGGTGCTGCCGCTGAGCTGGTTCGAGCAGGCCGGCAACGCGTATTTCAATTCGCTCACCGTGGCCGATGCCGACGGGCGTCTGTCGGGGGTGTATCGCAAGACCCACATCCCCAACGCCATCGGTTATCAGGAGAAGGAATATTTCAGCCCCGGCGACAGCGGTTTCCGCGTGTGGGACACCGCGTTCGGCCGTCTCGGCGTGGGCATCTGCTGGGATCAGTGGTTTCCCGAGACCGCGCGTTGTCTGGCGTTGATGGGCGCTGAAGTGTTGCTGTTTCCCACGGCCATTGGCTCTGAGCCGGGCTGCGCGGCGCTGGACTCGCGCGATCACTGGCAGATGACCATGCGCGGCCATGCCGCTGCCAATCTATTGCCGGTGGTGGCCGCCAACCGGGTCGGGCGCGAAGTGGCGAGCACCGATCCGTCGCTGCAGATGAGCTTCTACGGTTCGTCATTCATCAGCGATCACAAGGGCAAGTTGCTCGCCGAAGCCGACCGCGACAGCACGGGCGTGCTGGTGCACGGCCTCGACCTCGATGCGATGCGCGAAGAACGGCTGAGCTGGGGCATCTACCGTGACCGGCGCCCGGACATGTATGGCGCACTGCTCAGTCAGGATGGTCGCAACCTTCACGCACGCTGGAACGCACAAGGGGTTTGATATGGCTACGCATCACAAACGACTGCTCGGCGTTCTGGGCCTGGCCCTGACTTGCGTGATCCCGGCGCTGCATGCCGAGGACAAAACCCTGCGCCTGTACAACTGGGCCGATTATTTTGCCGAAGACACCCTGAGCCGTTTCACCGCGGAAACCGGGATCAAGGTGATCTACGACGTCATGGACGGCAGCGAAACCCTTGAAGCGAAAATGCTTTCTGGCGGTAGCGGCTACGACCTGATCTTCCCCGGCGATACCGTGGCCGAGCGCCTGATGCGTGCCGGCAGCCTGATGCCGCTGGACCCATCGAAGCTCACGGAGACGGCCGACATCGAACCCGGTCTGCAGAAATTGCGCAGCCACTACGAGCATTCCAGCAAAGCCACCGTGCCCTACACCTGGGGCACCATCGGCCTTACCTACAACGCGGCGCAGATCAAGCAGCGTATGGCCGACGCGCCGGTCAACAGCCTGGATATGCTGTTCAAACCGGAGCTGGCGGCGAAGTTTGCCGATTGCGGGATTTCGCTGATCGACTCGCCGGATGAAGTGCTGGCGGTGGTGCTCAATTATCTGGGGCGCGATCCGCGCAGCGCGAAACCGGCGGATCTGGCGGCGGCCAGTGAGGTGCTGATGAAGCTGCGGCCGTACGTGCGCAAGTTCCAGTCGCAACCGGTGACTGATCTGGTCAACGGCAACCTGTGCCTGTCGCTGGGTTACAGCGGCGACATGACCCAAGCCCAGCGCACCTCGGACAGCGCTGGCAAGACCACGAAATTCGAGTACCGCATCCCCCGCGAAGGCACCACGGTGTGGATGGACACCATGGCGATTCCCGTCGATGCGAAACACCCGGAATACGCCTACGCGTTCATCAACTTCGTGATGCGCCCGCAGAATATGGCGGCGATCAGTAACTTCACCGGTTACCCGACTTCCAACGCCAAGGCACGGGCCAGCGTCGATGCGGCAATGCGCAACAACCCGGACATCTACCTCGACGAGGCGACCTATGCTCGATTGATCCCGGGCAAGGACATACCCCAGGCCGACATGCGTGCACGGATGCGCACCTGGACCAAATTCAAAACCGCCACCCACCCATGATTCAACCGCCGGCGCCCGGTCGCCGGCCCTTTTCAGGAAAACCAGAGATGTCGACACGTCGTGAGTTCATCAAACAGCTATCGGTTGCCGCCGGTGTCAGCGCCGCGGTCATGGGCCTCGGCCTGGCGCCGGGCAGATTGCTGGCGGCCAGCGCAGGGGCGTGGTTCATGCCCGATGAGGGTGACAGGCACGAGCGCGCCTTCATCGCTTTCGGCGCGCAGGACGCAATCTGGGAAGATTTCACCGCGGATGTGCAGGCCGCGCTGGGCCGCATCGCCCGCACCATTGCCGTATATGAACCGGTCACAGTGTTGTGTCGCAGCGGCGAACGCAGCCTCGCCGAAGCGTATTGCGGCACCCGCAACGTCACCTACGTGACCGCCGCGCTCGACGACATCTGGATGCGCGACATCGGCGCCAATTTTGTCATCGATGAAAAAGGCGGGCTTGGCGCGGTGGACTTCAATTTCAATGGGTGGGGCAACAAGCAGCGGCACAGCAAGGACGCGAAGATCGCCGCTCGGGTGGCCAGCGACGCACAGGCGACGTACCTGCGCAGTGAACTGGTGGGCGAGGGTGGCGGTATCGAAGTCGATGGCCACGGCACCGGGATCATGACCGAGAGCAGCTGGATCAACAGCAACCGCAATCCGGGCTGGAGCAAGGCCGATGTCGAGGCTGAATTGAAGGCGCGTCTGGGCCTGCGCAAAATCATCTGGCTGCCGGGGATCAAGGGCAAGGACATCACCGACGCCCACGTTGATTTCTATGCGCGGTTCATCAAGCCCGGCGTGGTGATTGCCAACCTCGACAATGATCCGGAATCCTACGATCACAAGGTGACGCTGGCGCACCTGGAAATTCTCAAGAAAGCCACCGACGCTGACGGTCGCCCGCTGCAGATCCACACGATTTCGCCGCCGCTTAACCCGCGCAAGAGCAAGTTCAACCAGAACAACCCGGATTTCGCTGCGGGTTACATCAACTATTTCGTGATCAACGGCGCGATCATCGCCCCGGAGTTCGGTGACAAGGAGGCGGACAAAAAGGCTTATGACCTGCTGTCGAAGCTGTACCCGGAGCGCAAAGTCGAGCTGCTGAACATCGATGCGATCGCTGCCGGTGGTGGCGGGATTCACTGCGTGACCAGTCATCAGCCGCAAGCGTGATTGACTCTTTGGCCCATCGAGCCAACTATCGGCGCATAACAACATGACCGATGGGCCAGACCTTGATCGAACGACGTCAATTCAGCGGAGGCATGAAGGGTAAAAATCTCCGCTATCTGAATGAGCAATCTGCAGATTCACGCCTCACTCGCACGGGTTTTCTGTTGCTGGAACACTTTTCGCTGCCGGCCTTCACCCAGGCGCTGGATACGATCATCACTGCCAATCTGTTGCGCGCCGGACTGTTCAGCTCGCGCACGTTCGGGCTGGGCGAGGGTGAGGTGATCAGCGATCTGGGGCTGGTGATTCGTCCGGATGCGCGGATTGGCGCCGCCAGCCTTGGGGATCTGGACTTGCTGGTGGTGTGCGGCGGCTACCGCACTGAGCTGAAGGCCAGTGAAGAGTTGAGCAACCTGCTGCGCGCGGCAGCGGAACGCGGCGTCAGTCTGGCCGGTTTGTGGAACGGTGCGTGGTTTCTCGGCCGCGCCGGACTGCTCGATGGCTATCGTTGCGCGATCCACCCGGAGCATCGCCCCGCACTGACGGAAATTGCCAAAGCCACCCAGGTCAGCAGCGAACCTTATGTGATCGATCGCGACCGGCTCACGGCGTCGAGTCCGTCCGGGGCTTTCCATATGGCGCTGGACTGGATCAAGAGCCTGCACGGCAAGGCGCTGGTCGAAGGCATCGAGGACATTCTGGCGTTCGAGGAGTCGCGCTATCGGCGGATCAAACCGGATGAAAACCTCTGCGTCAGCGCACCGTTGCGCGAGGTGGTCAAACTGATGGATGCCAATCTTGAGGAGCCGCTGGAGCTGGAACAACTGGCGGTGTATGCCGGCCGATCGCGGCGTCAGCTGGAGCGCTTGTTCAAGGAGCAACTCGGCACCACGCCGCAGCGCTATTACCTGGAACTGCGCATCACCGAAGCCCGGCGCCTGTTGCAGCACACCGAGCTGTCGCAGATGGAAGTGCTGGTAGCCTGTGGTTTCGTTTCGCCGAGCCATTTCAGCAAGTGCTACAGCGCGTTTTTCGGTTATCGACCGTCCAGGGAAAAACGCCTGGTCAAATAGACCGAGGCGTTTTCTGCGTTCGGCCTCAGAGGTGATCGGCGTCGATCACCGCCTGAGCAAACGCCTGCGGATCTTCTTGCGGCAGGTTGTGGCCGATGCCGCCGTTGATCAGGCGGAACTGGTACTTGCCGGTGAAGCGCTTGGCGTAATCCTCGGGCGCCGGGTGCGGCGCGCCGTTCGCGTCACCCTCGAGGGTGATGGTCGGCACGCTGATCGACGGGGCGCTGGCGAGTTTCTGTTCCAGCGCCGCGTATTGCGGTTCGCCCTGCACCAGGCCCAGACGCCAGCGGTAGTTGAACACGGTGATCTCGACGTGATCGGGGTTCTCCAGCGCTTTGGCGCTGCGGTCGAACGTGGCGTCATCGAACGCCCACTTCGGCGAGGCAAGCTGCCAGATCAGCCTGGCGAAGTCGTGGGTGTTTTTGCGGTAACCGTCGCGGCCACGGTCGGTGGCGAAGTAGAACTGATACCACCACTGCAATTCGGCCTTGGGCGGCAACGGATTTTGCCCGGCAGCCTGATTGCCGATCAGGTAGCCGCTGACCGACACCAATGCCTTGACCCGTTCCGGCCACAGCGCCGAGACGATATCTGCCGAACGTGCGCCCCAGTCGTAACCACCGAGCACCGCTTGCTGGATATTCAGCGCATCCATGAAGTCGATCACGTCGCTGGCCAGTGCCGCAGGCTGGCCGTTGCGCAGTGTCTGGTCCGAGAGGAAATGCGTGTCGCCATAACCCCGCGCATACGGCATCAACACCCGATACCCCTTGGCGGCGAGCAACGGCGCGACCTCGTCATAACTGTGAATGTCGTACGGCCAGCCGTGCAGCAGAATCACCACCGGCCCCTGCGCCGGGCCGGTTTCGGCGTATGCCACATCCAGCAGACCGGCCTTCACATGCTTGAGCGGGCCGAACGGCGAGGGCGCGGAATAGCTGACGCTGTGCTCGCCGGGTGCCGGCTGCGCGGCGGCAGCCGTTGGCATTTGCGTCGCCGCCAGCGCGCCGAACAGCGCCACGGCGAGGATGTGCATACGGTTGAATGCTGCGTTTTTCATGCTGATGTCTCCTTGGCAATCCTGTCGGGGGGCAGGTGCGGGCTGAGCCCGGCAAACCTTGCAGGCATTTGAACGCCGGGACGTATCTGGCCCATGTCGAAAAAGCGCCATGATTCAAGTTCATGTATCGCCGGGGTGTCTGTACACACTGTGATACACCGCCGGTGTGCTTTGTATGGCCGTGTATCCAGCATTGCGCGCGATACACGGCGAGACCAAACGCGGGTCTTTCGACACATCGCCGCTACACCCGGCAGTCACCCTGCTGGCCTTCACACCATGACTGTCGAGAGGGCATTTGCATGCAACGCACACTGATTCTGGCCACCGTGGCCGCGCTGGTTTCATTCACCGATCTGGCACAGGCGGCGGACGCTCAGGCCATGAGCTGGCAGCAGGGCCTGAGCCGTACCGACCTGATTCATCAGGACCTGGGCGACGCCGATCACGAGGTGCTGCAGGCGCGGATCGATTTCGACCCGGGCGTGGCTGCGCCGCGACATGCACATCCGGGTGTCGAGGTGGCACACGTGCTCAGCGGCACGCTGGAGTATCAACTGGAGGGGCAGCCGGCGGTCACGCTGAAGGCCGGTGACTCGCTGTTCATCCCGGCGGGCGTGGCCCATGTGGCGAAGAACGTCGGCCAGGAGCAAGGCGTGGAACTGGCGACCTATGTGGTGAAAAAGGGTCAGCCGCTGCTGGAGCTGAAGCCGTGATCGGGCTTATCTGGCGCGTAGCAACTTGCGGTAGTCCACCGGGGAAATCCCGCGGGCCTGACGAAAGGAATGGCTGAAAGAACTGGCCTGCGAGTAACCCAGCATCAGGGCGATGTTCATGATGCTGGTCTCGGTCCGGCGCAGGTAATGGTCGGCCAGTTCCATGCGCATGGTTTCCAGCACCTGATTGAAGTTTTCCCCTTCAGCCGCCAGTTTGCGCTGCAAGGTGCGCGGCGAAATCGCCAGCTGCCGGGCCAGGCTTTTCAGGCTGAAATCGCCAGTCGGCAATTGTTCGGTGAGCAGCGCGCGCAAGCGATCGGTCACGGAAAATGCCGGGTATGTCAGACACAGCTGCCAGTCGGCCTCCAGCAGCATGCTGCGATGCATGCGCGGGTCGGCGCCCTGGATTCGCGTCGAGAGTGTCGACTCGGCAAACACCAGCGCATTGCAGCCGGCCTCGAACTGCACCGGACAGCCAAAGAAGTGTTCATACAGCGCCGGTTCGCCCACCGCCGGATGCATCATCCGCACTTCCAGCATTGGCTGATTGCTGGCGATCAACCAGCGACCGAACGCTGCCCAGCCGACCATCAGCGCTTCCTGGTGCAGGGCGCAATAGGGCTCCAGTTCACTGATGCGTTGATCTTCGAGGGTCACGCGGCCGTCGCCGATGACGATCCGGGTCTGACTGGACGGACTGTCGTAAACGATCTTGCCGAAACGCAGAATCATGTTCAGCGACTCGCCCAGTGTCGCGCTGGTCATCAGCACATAACCCAGCACGCCATAGGTGCCCGGGCGCACGGCGGCGCCGACCAACAGGCCGAAATGCGGCAGGTTGCTGCTGAGCGCCGCCAGTTCCAGCAAGGCACGCAGTTGGCGCATGGGAATGCGCACGATCGAGTCGGACAACTGCTCGCGTGAGAGTCCGGTCTGCTGCAACAGCCAGTCGCCATCGCAGCCGTATTGTTCGGCGACATCAAGGACGTGGTTAACGAAGGCAGCGCTGGAAGTGGCGGGTCGCATGGGGGGAGGGGAAGTCCGGTAATCCGGTGATCTTGCTTTTCCGAAAGGTGAAGAAAGCGACGTCGCCAAGGCGCGCGGCGTCAATAGACCCTACATGCGCCCGATCACCGGAATGCCGGTGCCGGTGACGGCCGACGCTTGTTCCGAAATCAGAAACAGAATGACCGCCGCCAGTTGCGCTGGTGTCACCCAGCGCTGATGCTCGGCGTCGGGCATGGCTTCACGGTTTTGCGGGGTGTCGAGAATGCTCGGCAGCACGGCATTGACCGTGATGCTCATGTCCTTGAGCTCTTCGGCGAGGCTTTCAGTCAGGCGCAGGACGCTGGATTTCGACGCGGCGTAAGCGCCCATCCCCAGTCCGGCCTTGGCCGCCATGCTCGCGCCGATATTGACGATGCGCCCGGCCGAGGATTGCAGCAGCAACGGCAGCAGTGCTTTGCTGGCGTTCAATGCGGTTCGAAGGTTCAGCGAGTAGAGCCGATCCCAGGCCTCCAACGCGCCGCCTAAAAGCGGTTCCCACGCATAGCCGCCGGCGCCGTTGACCAGCGCATCGAGGCGACCGAAATAGCGATTGATCTGGTGAGCGACTGCCTGGCAATCGGCAAGGGAGGTCAGATCGATGCCGGACAGGACCAGTCGATTGTGCGAGCTGGGCAGCGTAATCGTCGCCCGATCGATCAGCACCAGATCCGCGCCCTGGGCTGCGGCCATGTCCGCCAGGGTCTCGCCGAGATTCCCCAGGGCGCCGGTAATCGCCACAACGCGCCGTGAGAGTGACTGAGTCATCAAGAGTCCTTTCCTTTTTAAGGGCGCATACTCTAATGATATCGGTGGCCCGTGGCATGCTTTTGGATGTCAACTTGTTGCGCAAAAGTGCCAAAATTTTATGCCTGGCAAAACAACGGGAAAGGGTCGTGAAACAGGCGTCAGAAAGTTGGCTTCCGGCGGGTGGCGCCAAGCGGATTCTGAAAGCCTGGCGATGGTTTGGTCTGGCATTCTTGTCGTTGTTTCGCCAGGCGCAAATCCTGTCCTGAAGTCTTTAGCACAGTTTTTCCGGGCGACGCCGCGCAAATCGGAAGTACGTTTTTTGCGCCACCTAATCTGTTGCTGCAGCCAGCCAGTGCTACTTGTATCCTTGCGCGCGAAAAGGACACGCGGCCGCAGTCATCGAGTCGGTCGACCCGCCGCAGGAACGGAAACCGGACTTTCCCAAAGGTAGTAATGTGAAGCGTGATACCCGCCTGGTTGTGCTTTTGTTGTTGGTGATCGGTTGTTCCCTCGCGTCACTGACGGTGTGGAAAGTGCTGGCCTCTCGAGAGCGCGCGCTGGAGGAAGTCAACGTTCATGGCTTGAACCTGACCCAGGCGCTGGCGACTTACTCCGAAGGCATCGTCCGCCAAAGTTCGTTGCTGCTGCTCGGGCTCGTCGAACGCCTGGAAACCGAAGGCAGCGGCCCCGCGCAGATCCAGCGTCTGAGCGCACTGGTCAATCGTCAGGAACCGCTGATGCCGCAGCTCAGCGGCATCACCATCTACGACAATCAGGGCCGCTGGCTGATGTCTTCCAATCGACCGATTCCGGCCGGAGCCAACAGCAGTGATCGTGCCTACTTCATCCATCATCGCGACGATCCGAGCCGCGAAACCTTTATCGGTCCGCCAATCCAGAGCCGCTCCAATCAGGAGTGGGTGATCACCGTCAGCCGCCGTTTCAACGATGCGCATGGCGAGTTTGCCGGGGTGGTGGCAGTTACCCTGGGGGTCGAAAACTTCCTGCGTCTGTTCGGCAAGATCGATGTCGGACAGGAGGGTGCCATCGGCTTGTCCTACACCGACGGTACGTTGCTGGTGCGCTATCCCTTCCGCGAGCGGGACATGGGCCGCAACTTTTCCAAGTCGCCGATCTATGAGAAGTATCTGGTCGATCGATCCGTCGGTACCGCGTCGTTTACTTCCAGTCTGGATGGCGTCGAGCGGCTCTATGCCTTTCGCAAGAGTGACCGGTTGCCGCTGATCACCACGGTCGCCCTCGGCAAGCGCGAAGCCCTCGCTGCGTGGCGCATGGAAGCCTGGCTGTCGGCAGTGGTGGTCGCGGGGTTGCTGGGGCTCACCGGGCTCATCGGCTGGTTCCTGATTCTCGATATCCGCAGGCGTACCCGGGCTGAAGACCAATTGCGCGGGACGCAGCAGCAGTTGCTCTCATCCAATCGTCAGCTTGAATTGCTGGCGATGAAAGACTCGCTGACCGGTCTGGCCAACCGGCGCTGCTTCGATGAGAGCCTCGCCATGGAAGCCCGGCGCGCCCAACGTGACGGCACGACGCTGGCGTTGCTGATGATCGATATCGATTACTTCAAGCTGTTCAACGATTCTTTCGGGCATGTCGCCGGCGATGCCTGCCTGCAGAAGGTCGGCACAATCCTCGAAGGTTGTGTACGGCGTCCGTCGGATCTGGTGGCGCGTTACGGCGGCGAGGAGATGAGCGTGATCATGCCGGCCACCGACAGTGACGGTGCAGCGGTGGTGGCGCAGATGATCCTCGATCGCTTGCAGCAGGAGCACATCCCGCACCCATCCAGCCCGTTCGGCCGGCTGAGTGTGAGTATCGGCATCGCTACGGCCTCGGGGTCGCAACTGGAAACCCTGCGAGGGTTGATCGAGGGGGCGGATCAGGCGCTGTATAACGCCAAGGCGCTGGGGCGCAACCGGTTTGTGCAGGGAGCCTGGTGATCTGCGTCGTTGCCAACAATTCGAACTTGTCATGCTGCGCAACTAAAACCGTTGGTCAGCTCCCGGTGCAGTCCGACAGCCAAGCGACTACTTTTGTGGCTGGTCGATAAAGTCACAGGAGCTACCAGGAACTATTGAAGTGTTGATTTCAGGAAGGATCTTGAATAAGGCGCGGTGCATCGCTCAGGCGATGGGTATCCAGACTCCCGGTCTGTAACGCAGGGCCCGCCACCTTTTGCTTGTCAAGGAGAACACAGATGGCAATCAGCCGAGTAACCGAAACATCCGATAAAGCCGCTCTCGTCGAAGCCGAGGTATACCGTTGGTACAACCTCTTTTTTCCGTGGTCACGCGGTGTGGCTTCCCAGTCCGAGGGCGCCATCAAACCTTTGTACGATGCGCTGGCGAACGACTTTCGAGTGGTCCTGACGGATGGTCAGATCATGGACCGGGCGGACTACTGGGAGCGACTTTGGGGACTGTACGGCAAGCGCGTTGGCAGCCCCGAATCGCACATCATCAATCTTTCCATCACGCCTCTGCCGGGGGATCTTTTCCTCACGGTATTCGATCTGGTCAAAGACGGCATCACCAAGAAGAAAGTTGATTCGGCGCTCATGCGACTGGACCCCACGTCGCCATCAGGTATCTCCTGGGTTTATGTGCATGAGAGTGAGCATGAGAGCGTTGCCGCGTAATTGCCGAGGACGCGCAAGTATTCTGAGTCGCGCAATCGAGATGCGCATGATGTAAACGCCAAAGCCCTGATTATTCAGGGCTTTGTCGCATAAAGAGGGCGTGCGCCGTGGTATTTGGCGTTAAGTATTTCTAATCATCGATGAAATCTACTTCGTTTTGCTTCTTTTAATGATGGATCTGTCCAATCATGGCGCATGCCGACTCGATAAGGCCAGACGGCCTCTCCCTTCGCCCCGAGCGAGCCATAAAAAGACTCGCAGTCATTTTTCTGCCTCTCAGCCAGTTATAGACATTCCTCTGTTTTTTCAGATTTTCCCGACATTGGTTTGATGCGGCAGTTTTCCTGGATTCGCCAGAATTTCATGTTTTGTTCAAGGCTTGTGCAGTCGAATTAGTTCATTAATTCGAGCGCTGTTACCTGCGCGGGTTTTGCGTGTGGAAATACATAATGGACGTTTGTCTCCAAAGGATTTTAGAGATCGAAGTTGTAAAAGGTATTGCAAAATGAAAACCGAAAAAGTGCTGGTTCTGAGGACATGCGCCAATAACATGGCCGACCATTGTGGTCTGATATGGCCTGCTTCAGGATCGGTGGAATGCCGGTTTTGGGAGCCGACGAGGAAACTTGAAAACGGCCTGACAGGCGTACTTTGGGGTCAGGGTTCAGACGCCCATCTGAGCCTGCAGGCGGATGCGCGATGGGTTGTGTGTGAAGTGGCGGTAGGCGATTTGATATTTCTCGACGATGACGAAGGCGTGAAGTTTTCCCGTGCGGAAGTCGTCCATGTGGGTACACGCAACAGCGCATTGAATTACATCGCGGAGAATGCGGCGGATTATGAGGCGTCAACCACGAATTTGATCGAGACGTTCGAGTTTCCTCAAGTGCAACCAGAGACAAGTGAGACACTTCCCGCGCTCCCGGTTATCGCTGGCGGTCCTGTCGATGTGGTCAAACAGCGTACAACCGTCCGGGCAATGCAAAAGCTCGAAACAGCGATTTATGGCAGTACGCTGACGGGCGCCAGTCAGAGTCAGCTCATTGCCGGTTATGGCAGTACTGAAACCGCCGGAGACAGCAGCACACTTATTGCCGGATACGGCAGTACCGGAACTTCGGGGTCCGACAGTTCGATCATTGCAGGCTACGGCAGCACGCAAACTGCCGGAGATGAGAGCTCGCTGATGGCGGGTTATGGCAGCACCCAGACTGCCAAGGCAGGTAGCGATCTCACTGCCGGTTACGGCAGCACCGGCACCGCAGGCTCCGACAGTTCGTTGATTGCCGGGTATGGCAGCACGCAAACGGCTGGCGGCGAGAGCTCTTTGACCGCCGGTTATGGCAGTACCCAAACCGCCCAAGAGGGCAGCGATCTCACCGCCGGTTACGGCAGCACAAGCACCGCCGGTACTGACAGTTCGCTGATCGCCGGGTATGGCAGTACGCAAACGGCTGGCGGAGAAAGTTCTCTGACTGCGGGTTATGGCAGCACCCAGACAGCCCAAGAGGGCAGTGATCTCACCGCCGGTTACGGCAGCACTAGCACCGCAGGCTCCGACAGCTCGCTGATCGCGGGATATGGCAGTACGCAGACTGCGGGCGGAGAAAGCTCGCTGACCGCCGGTTATGGCAGTACGCAAACCGCGCAGATCGGTAGCGATCTCACCGCCGGTTACGGCAGCACCGGCACCGCCGGCTCCGACAGTTCGCTGATCGCGGGTTATGGCAGCACGCAGACTGCGGGGCAGGAAAGCTCACTGACCGCCGGTTACGGCAGTACACAAACGGCTCAGGAGGGCAGTGATCTCACCGCCGGTTACGGCAGCACGGCCACCACCGGACCAGACAGCATGGTGACTGCCGGTTATGGCAGCTCACAAACCGCCGGGCATGGCAGTGCTCTGATTGCCGGTTATGGCAGCACCCAGACTGCCGGCTACAAAAGCATTCTGACCTCGGGTTATGGCAGCACTCAGACTGCCCAGGAAAGCAGTGACCTCATTGCCGGTTACGGCAGTACCGAAACTGCGGGTTACGACAGCTCGCTGATCGCCGGTTACGGCAGCACGCAAACTGCCGGCCACGGAAGCATCATGACTGCGGGTTACGGCAGCACCCAGACCGCACAGGAAGGCAGTTCGCTCACAGCAGGTTATGGCAGCACGAGCACCGCCGGGCCTGACAGTTCGCTGATCGCAGGTTATGGAAGCACCCAGACTGCCGGACACGAAAGTACCCTGACCGCAGGCTACGGCAGTACCCAGACAGCTCAGGAAGACAGTTCCCTCACTGCGGGATACGGCAGTACCTCAACCGCGGGATTCAACAGTTCGCTGATCGCCGGTTATGGCAGCACCCAAACCGCAGGTTACGACAGTATCCTGACCGCGGGTTATGGCAGCACGCTCACCGCACTCGACAGCAGCACCCTGACCGCCGGCTACGGCAGTACGGAAATCGCAGGATCTGGCAGTTCGCTGATGGCTGGTTACGGCAGTTCGCAGACCGCCGGCTACGAGAGCACGCTGACCGCGGGTTATGGCAGTACCCAGATGGCGGCGCGTGACAGCACACTCACCGCCGGTTACGGCAGCACCGGGGTTGCAGGGCAGGACAGCTCGCTGATCGCCGGTTACGGCAGCAGCTTGACCAGCGGCGTTCGCAGCTATTTGACCGCCGGTTACGGCAGCACACTGATCAGTGGACTGCACAGCGTCCTGACTGCCGGGTATGGCAGCAGCCTCACCTCCGGGATACGCAGCAGCTTGACAGCCGGATATGGCAGCAACCAGATCGCCAGTCATAAGAGCTCGCTGATTGCGGGTCAGGAAAGCACGCAGATTGCCGGGCATAAAAGTATGTTGATCGCCGGCAAGGGCAGCTCGCAAACAGCGGGTTCGCGCAGCACGTTGATCGCCGGCGCCAACAGCATCCAGATGGCGGGTGATCGCAGCAAGCTGACTGCCGGCGCAGACAGCACCCAGACAGCCGGCGACCGCAGCAAACTCCTGGCTGGCAGCAACAGTTACCTGACGGCTGGCGATCGCAGCAAACTCACCGCTGGCGACGACTGTGTGCTGATGGCTGGGGATCGCAGCAAGCTGACCGCCGGCAAAAACTGCGTGTTGACCGCCGGTGCCGACAGCCGACTCATCGGCAGCCTCGGCTCAACGCTTTCAGGCGGGGAGAATTCAACACTGGTTTTTCGCTGCTGGGATGGCAAGCGCTACACCAATGTGGTGGTCAAGACCGGAATCGACGGGGTAGAGGCTGACGTGCCGTATCAGATTGACGAGGACAGCAATGTTCTGGTCAGAGCCGAGGACAACGACAAGATGCCTGAAGAGATCCATACCACACCGGAACCGGGCGAGGAGCGATAAGGCCTGAGGCGTCGCGGTTCTTCGTCAGATCTTTTGAACCTGAGCAGAAACCGGTTACTCAACCGGGAAATGTTCGGGGATGACGGTAATGAACGCTTTCAAGAATCAGCTGACACTTGAGCAAGAATCACGACTGCATGCCCTGGATGCCTGGTATCGGGCGTTGGAAAATCGAGAGCTGCGCATGGATTGTCCCGATGCCTATCACGAGGAACTGTTGCGCAAGTCTGACGAGATGGATCGATTGGGTATGTTGACTCTGACCGAATTACGCGACCTGCGAAGGGACGCGGACGCGGCCTATCTGCTTGCGGTCGCCGGTAAGGATTATCACTGAAGGCCGTGCCGTCGTCGCCCGAACACAGCCCCCGGCGGGCGAAGGCAGCCTTGACGCATAAATCCGCACGCCATTTGACGTGCGGATTGATTTGCCCGATCCACGTATCGCCAGCTTCAGGTCGTCAACAATGTTGCGCTGCTGTCGGTCTGTGGCACGGCGATGTGGCTGTCACTGGGTGTCAGAATGACTTTCCGGCAATCCTCTTGTTTTTTATCGAAGATCTTATATCCCTCGGCGGCCTGCTCCAGTGACAGGCGATGGCTGATGATGACTTCCGGTGCAAGACGACCCGTTTCGATGTGATCCAGGAGCTCAGGCAGGAAACGGTGCACATGGGTCTGCCCCATCTTGAAGGTCAAGCCCTTGTCGAATGCATCGCCGAACAGGAAGCCATGAATGAACCCGGAATAAACGCCCGGGACGCTGACAACACCTCCACGTCTGACTGCAGCGATACACTGCCGCAGCGCTTTGCCGCTACTGCCTTCAAGTTTGAGGGTCGCGAGCACCGTCTCCGTCGTACTTCCCTTGGCTTCGAACCCGACCGCATCCACGACGCCGTCGACGCCGCGCATCCCTTTGGTTTGCCGAATGATCGTATCGGCAGGATCGTCGTCTTCGTCGAAGTTGATCGGAATTACGCCATAGGTTTTCTGCGCGTAGGCCAGGCGATAAGGATGGTGATCGACCATGAAAATCTGCTCGGCCCCGAGCATCCTCGCACAGGCCGCGCTCAGCAAACCGACGGGGCCTGCGCCATAAATGGCGATGCTCGAGCCAGGACCAATGCCGGCGTTGGTCACGGCCTGATAGGCAGTGGGCAAAATGTCGGAAAGGAACAGGACTTTTTCATCCGACAGCGTCCCCGGCACTTTGAACGGCCCGGTGTTGGCCTTCGGTACGCGCACGTATTCAGCCTGACCGCCGGGCACTCCGCCGTACATATGGCTGAAGCCGAAGAGAGCAGCGCCTGGTGGTATTGCCTTTTTATTGATGATCGCTCCACGCCCGGTATTGGTTGTTTCGCAGGCGGCGAACAGATCCATCGCGCAAAAGAAGCAGCTGCCGCAGGCGATGACAAAAGGAATGACCACGCGGTCGCCGGGTTGCACAGCGGTCACTGCCGAGCCTGCCTCCTCGACGATTCCCATGAACTCATGACCGAAGATATCCCCGTGCTCGACGGTTGGAATTTTTCCTCGGTAGAGATGAAGGTCAGAGCCGCAGATCGCCGTTGCCGTGACTCGCAGGATGATGTCGTCATTGTCCTCGATAACCGGATCCGGAACGGTGTCGACCTTGACGCTGTGCGCGCCGTGATACGTGAGTGCTCTCATGACCGCTTGCCCCTTGCTTCATCTGAATGTAAGTGGGAGAGGACTGCCGGCCAACGTAAGTTCACAGTGATAGCGCCACAAGTGACTAGCGGTCGACAGGCGAGCACCTGGCGCAATTTTTTCAAACCTTAGGGAGCAGAGAAGGGTCGACTGCAGGATCCGCAACACCGGGATTGCCTGCTCCGAGGGTCGCAGGAGAGTGCCGGCGTTTTCTGTAAGAAAAAATCCATTCGACGACTTTTCGTGCAGATCCGCCCTGGCAGAAGGAGACTCAGTTCACCACTGACGGCTGGGTAGCGATCGAGACCGTGAGGATCACGACAAACAGCACGACGAGTGTCCAGAACATCACCACGACTGTCAGCATGACGGCCTTCAGGTTTTGGTAAAGCCAGCGCACCCAATGGCCTTCCGGTTTTGCTCCTGCGCGGGTTCTGAGCACGCCTTTCAAGTAAAAGCCGAGGAGGGCAAGCAGCGCACCATCAATCAACAGCGCAGGCAGGCCGGCTTCGGGGAAAATGCTTGACCATCGATAGAATGACGACCGGCTCAAGAACACTACATAACAAGTGATGCCGCCGTAGGGGATGGCTCTCCACCATCTACCGGCGAGTGCTCCAACCATCAGGCACATGACTACCATAAATGGGTTGAGGAGAATATCGACCATCCATTCCATGACGTTGGGGAAGTAGCCCGGTGAATGGATGCTGCGCCAGATGTGTTCCAACATTGTTCAGATTCCTGCCTTCCTTGGAGTAAGTGCTGCTGCCGTGACTCGGTGTCCCTGCACGGTATCGGCATCTTGTCTGTTTACACACGCGACAAATGCAACAACCCTGAACATTCAGGGCTGTTTTCAGTTATTCGCTAACACCTTAGCCGTTCTTGCTGTAGCCGCTGCCGGCCTCCGACAGATTCGAGTAGAAGATGCAGCCGATCAATCTCGCGAACAGGCCTAACGTGTCTGCCAGATCCGGGTCGTCGAAAATGACCGCCCTGGAGTCCAATGCACACAGCGCGCCCCAAAGTTGTCCGTCGGGAAGGAAAATGGGCGCGCCTGCGTAGCTTTCAATCAGATATTGCTTCACCACAGGACGTGTCGAAAACCTGCCGTCGCAACTTATCTGTGGCACGAAAAGCACCTGAGGGTCTCTGCGAAACTCACTGCACAGCGTGGTCTCCAGTTCCAGGGTGTCGCCGGTGTTGATCCCAAGCTCGATCGGATCGTAGGCGGAACAGACGATCCATTCCGTGTCAGTGAATTTTGCGATCGCCGCGAAGCGCGTCCCGGTCATGCGTGTGACGAGTTGCAGAATATTGGTGGTGGCTTCAATTTCAGCGATAGAGGAACGTTCCTCCGCGCTTAGCAACGCTCTGTGAATGGTCTCACTGAGAGGCATGCATTGTTCTCCGGTAATGATTGATCGAGCTGGCGACGGCTAAACGCTTTTGAAACTGCCCGTTTTGATATCAAACAAAAGGAATTCGTTCACCTGAAAGGTTCCTGATGGCTGCCATAGCGAAGGATCATTGGTTTGCGGCTTGAGGCGCCGTTATCGGCGGCGTAGCCTTGATCATACAATTTGTTGGATCTCGCATTGAATGCAGGGTGAGGAAGTGGAAGGCGTAGTGTTGAACGAAAAGATGCAGCGTGAAGCTGATCGGCTTCTGGCGCAGATCGTCCGGGCAGACTCGATGATCATCGCTGTGAAGGCGGGTGCCCGTGCGGATGGCTTCGTGCTTGGGCTGGAAATCAGCGGGGTTTTGCGTGCCGGCGATGCTGAAAGGCTTTATGTCATTTTTGAAGCGGCTTTGGTCGAGCGGCTGAAAACGCTTTCGCGGCCTTAAGCTGCGTGTCAGTCATCAGCTGAAGTGGAGAAACCAGCGCCTGGACCCATGCAGTTGGCGAATGATTTTTAGACCTCCAGAAACGACAAAGCCCTGATAATCAGGGCTTTGTCGTACATAAGATGGCAGAGGCGATGGGATTCGAACTCATGGACCTGTTACGGTCGACGGTCAAGCTTAATCCCGTACAAGGTTGTGGATAGGCAGAACTGTGCCGATTGATCGTCAATTGACACCGTCGATAAGAATATGTCGCAGTCCCAAACTACAATGTTCGATGCGTGCCTGAACCCTATAGACCTCGCGAAGCATCTGTTCGGTGATCACATCGTTGCATGGGCCACTACCATGTACGGTGCCATTCGCAATAACCAAGACCTGATCTGCGAAGCGGAGTGCTTGGTTCAGATCGTGGATTGCGATAAACACAATTACCTCACGTTCGCGCGCAATATTGCGCATAAAGTTCAGCACCTGCACCTGCCGATGCATGTCGAGGGCGCTGGTCGGCTCGTCCATCAGCAAGATTTCCGGTTCGCGCACAAGCGTCTGCGCGATGGACACCAACTGTTGTTGACCTCCGCTGAGTTCACCGAGGTTGCGAAACGACAGTGCCGTGATGCTCAGTGCGGCGAGAATCTCGTCGACCAGGTTCAGCTCTTCATCGTGGACCACCCATCCCGGCGTCAGTTGCTTGCGCGCCAGAAGCACGGATTCGTACACCGTCAATCGCGCACTGGCGTTCAGACCTTGAGGCATGTAACTGATACCTGTCGGGCCTTTTTTCGACTCTTGCAAAATGACTTGCCCTGGCCCGTCGATCAGCCCGGCCATGCGCTTGAACAACGTTGATTTACCGGCCGCGTTGGGCCCGATTACGGCAACTACCTGACCGCCAGTAAACGTCGCCGTCGATACGCCACGAATGACCTCGCGCTGACCGTAGCGGGCGCCCAGATTCTCCAGTTGCAGCTTCACCATGAGTTTTTCTTCCCGCCGAGAATAAGTGAAATGAAGAACGGCACGCCGATCAGTGAGGTAACCACGCCTATAGGGAAGATCGCTCCGGGGATCAGAGTTTTGCTGACCACGGAACTGGCCGAGAGAATCAACGAGCCAGTCAGCAAGGAGGCTGGAAGAAAGAAACGCTGATCCTCACCGATCAGCATGCGCGCGATGTGCGGGCCCACCAGACCAATGAAGCCGATGGTGCCGACGAAGGCCACGGGAAACGAGGCGAGCAGGCTGACCATGATCAACGTTTGAAAGCGCAGGCTGCGCACGTTGATGCCGAAACTGGCGGCCTTGTCGTCGCCCAGTCGAAGGGCGGTCAAGGCCCACGCGCGGTTGGCAAAGATCGGCAGGGTGATCAGAATCACCAGGCAGATCACTCCGAGTTTCGGCCAGGTGGCTTTGGTCAGACTGCCCATGGTCCAGAACACCACGGCGGCGACGGCTTGTTCAGTGGCAAAGAACTGCACCAGCGCCAACAGCGCATTGAAGGTGAACACCAGCGCGATGCCGAGCAACACAATGGTTTCGGCGGTGACGCCACGACGCATGCTCAGAAAGTGGATCAGCAGCGCCGAAAGCATGGCCATGATGAACGCGTTGAGCGGCACCATGAATTGTGCCGCCAGCGGGAACAGCGCAACACCGAACGCCAGACCCAATGCCGCGCCGAAACTGGCGGCTGCGGAAATACCCAAGGTAAACGGGCTGGCCAGCGGGTTGTTGAGGATGGTCTGCATCTGCGCGCCGGCCAGCGACAGCGCCGCGCCGACCGCCACCGCCATCAGCGCCACCGGCAGACGAATGTCCCACATCACCACGCGTACTTGTGGCGAAGCGCTGTCCGGCGAAAACAGCGCGCCAAGCACTTCGCTGAAGCTGTAACTCGCCGGGCCCAGTGCCAGATCGAGGAGCACACTGCACAGCAAAAGAACCACCAGCCCGGCGAGGATCATGCGTTTACGCAGGACGAGTCGCCGATAGGTTTCGCGCTGCACCTCGACGGCGTCGGTCAACGAACTCATGGTTTCGCCTCAAGGTTGCGCAGGCTGACAAAGTAGCCCGACTCATACGGCACGGGTAGAAAGCGCTCGTGCAGTTCGCGAAATGATGCATCTGGGTCGAGGTCGGCGAACAGCTCCGGGTGGAACCATTTGGCCAATTGCTGGATGGCCACGAACTGATAAGGGCTGTTGTAGAACTGATGCCAGATGGCGTGAAAGGCTTGATTGTCCTGCGCCTTGATCCCGGCGTAGGCCGGACGCTGGGTGTACCACGCGAGTTTTTTTCGCGCCTGGGCCATGTCGGCACCCGGGCCGACGCCGACCCAATGGCCGCCGGGAGCAAAGGCTTCCCAGTTCGCTGTGGTGACGACGACGTGCGCCGGATTGGCGACGATGACTTGCTCGGGGTTCAACTGGCCGAACGTGGTCGGAATGATCCGCCGGGCAATGTTGTTGCCGCCGGCCATATCGACAAACAGGCCGAAGTTTTCGTTGCCGAAACTCAGGCAGCAATCGTCGGTGTAGCCGCCGATGCGCTCGATGAACACGCTTGGCCGTGGTGGATGCTGTTTCTCGATGACGTCGGTGACGCGGTGAATCTGCTGGTTGCGAAAATCAATGAACGCCTCGGCGCGCTGCTCTTTACCGAACAATTTGCCGAACAGGCGCATGGTCGGTTCGGTGTTCTGCATCGGGTTGTTGCGAAAGTCGACGTACACCACCGGAATGCCAAGGGCGTCGAGCTTTTCGATGTAGCGCGCATCTTCGGTGGCGTGCTGCGCTTCGATGTTCAGGATGATCACGTCCGGGCGTTGCGAGATCGCTTGTTCGATATCAAAGGTGCCGTCTTCAAAGCCGCCGAAAGTGGGGATTTTGGCGATGCCGGGGAATTTGCGCAGGTAGACGTTGTAAGTGTCCGGGTCCGACTGAATCAGGTCCTTGCGCCAGCCGACGATGCGTTCGATCGGGTTCTGTGTGTCCAGCGCGGCGACCAGATACAACTGCCGGCCTTCACCGAGGATGACGCGTCTGACTGGCAGATGCACCTTCACCTTGCGCCCGAGCAGGTCGGTCACTTCAGTGCGTGCCGCAGCGGTTTCGCTGGCGTGGGCAGCGCGCGGCGTCAGCGCCAACAGACTCAGCACTCCTGCCAGTAACAGTGCAGCAACAGCGCGGCTGCGTCGATCAACAATCACCATGGTCAAAGCCTTTGCAAAGTCAGATTGGCCAACGGCTCACACCGCCACCTGCCTGAACGTTTCAGAAATCGACAGTTGCCGACAGTAATAAAGTGCGCGGTGAGCCTTGTGAGAACGCCCCATAAGAGGCGACACCCGACCAGTACTCGTGGTCGAACACGTTCTGCACCGTGGCGCGAAACGTGGTCGGTCGATCATCAATGCGAGTGGTGTAGCGCGCGCCCACATCGAAGCGGGTCCAGTCATCGAGTTTTTGCGTGTTGGCCTGGTTCACGTATTGGCTGCCGGTGTGGATGGCGCCGCCGGTCAGCGTCAGGCCTTCGAACCATGGCGTGTCCCATTCGGCCCAGAGGTTGGCCTGAACTTCCGGCACGCCGACCGGCTTGTTGCCACGGTTGGCGGCCACCCCGGATTTGGTCAGTTCGGCATTGAGCAAGGTCACGCCGCCAAGCAGGCGAGTGCCCGGTGTAATTTCGCCGAACATGTTCAACTCCAGGCCACGGTTGCGTTGTTCGCCCTGCACCGAGAAAACTCCGGCGGCCAGTTCGCCGCTGGGTTTGCTGATTTGAAACAGCGCGAGGGTGGAGGTGAACGTGCCGTAGTCGGCCTTTACCCCAAGTTCGTGCTGGCGGGAAATGTACGGGGCAAAGATCTCGCCGGCGTTGGACGCGGTGGAGGGCGCGATGTCGCCCTTGCTCAAGCCTTCGAGATAGTTGTAGTAAAACGAAACGTGATCCCAGGGTTTGATCACGGCGCCGAACAAGGGAGTCGTCCGGCCATCGTCGTAGGAAGTGGTTACCACGCCGGAGGCGTTGTAGTTGTCGGACTTGATGTTCTGTTTGCGCAAGCCGAGGGTCAGTTGCGCGCGATCATCCAGGATCGACAAGGTGTCAGCGAGCGCCACACCCGTCAGTTCGCTTTCCGACACTTTCGGCGTATCCGGCTTGGGAATGTACGGTTCCGGGCGGTCCACCGGGTGATAGATATTCGACAGGATCGGCGCGCCGGAGATGATCCCGCGTGACAACACATCGCGATAGCGACTGACCTGCACGGTGGCGCGGTGCGTGATCGGTCCGGTATCGAAGCGTAGTCGCGCACCGGTGTCGACGATGTAACGCTCGACTTCGAATTTGTAATAGCCGGGGATCGAAGAGGTATCACCGGCCGAGTTAATGATGGTCGGCGTCTGATCGGACATCCGTGCGACATCGGATTTGCCGCCACCGGCGTGGGCGAACACCGTCAGCGCATCGCTGAGGTCATATTCGCCGCTGAGCAGCGCCGACTTGTCACGGGTTTTCGACCAGCCCCAATCCTGACTGACGTTGCTGCGGCCGTTGGCGGCGGAAGGAATATCGACGCCCGGAGCAATGAGAAACGGCCGTGAGGCAGCGTCGAAGCTTTCCTTTTGGCTGAGCCAGTCGAACGTTGTACGCAGGCGCTCGCCCTGATAATCGAGGGAAATCGCGCCGATATCGACGTGTCGCGATTGATCGTCGACCACTGTGTCGCCCAGTTGCGTGCTGCCATTGATGCGCAGGCCGAAGCGGCGTTCTTCGCCGAAACGTCGACTGACGTCGAGGTGCCCGCCGAGCTGTGAATCCATGGCGTAACTGGCGGTGAAACGTGTCAGGTCTTCCTCAAGGGAGCGCTTGGGTACAACGTTGATCACACCCCCGACCGCGTTATTGGGCGACATGCCATAGAGCAGGGCGCCAGGGCCTTTGACCAACTCGATGCGCTCGGCGTATTCAGTAAATACGCGGTAATTGGGTGCTACACCATATACGCCATCGAAGGCCAGTTCACCGAGGTTGCCTTCGCCGACGGGAAAGCCTCGAATAAAGAACGAATCAACAATTCCTCCGGTCTGGCCGGTGGAGCGCACTGATGAATCGCGCTCCAGTACATCGCCGACGGTAACCGCCTGTTGATCCTTGATCAGCGCCGAGGTGTAGGTGCTGACGCTGAACGGCGCGTTCATCACGTCCGTATTGCCGAGCAGTCCAAGGCGCCCGCCGCTGGCTACCTGGCCACCGGCATACACCTGCGGCAAGGCATCGGGGCGCTTGTCATTGCCGATCACCGCTGTTTCATCCAGTGTCAGCCGACGTGACACCAGTGTGTAGCTGCCGTCGCTGCGCAGCATCATGTCCAGGCCACTGCCCTCGAGCAATCGATCGACCGCTTCCTGGGTCGAGAACTGACCGATCAGCGCAGGATTGCGCAGGCCATCAGTCAGCGATGGCTCAAACGACAGCGCGATACCAACGTCCACGGCAAAGCTCGACAAAGTCGCGCCCAGCGGTCCGGCGGGAATGTTGTAGGCCTGGATCGCGACAGAGTCCAGTTGCTTCGGCACGGCGGCCAATGCAAACGGGCAAATGGCACCGATCAGGACAAGGCTTAGCAACGCACTGCGAATAACTGGTTTGAACTGACGATCCGGGCGCAGGAGGCGTGCAGCAAGCATGAATGGATGGACCTATAAACAGGACGGAAAGGTGCTTCTCCCCACTAGCCAGTCGAGATCAGAAAAAGTATCACCGATGCGGCAAATATTTTTTCCCTCAGGCCGGGGAGAGCATGACCCAGTAGCCATTCAAGTGGCCGCTGACGAGGATCGGGTAAGTCTGCGCCAGCATGTTCAGGGTGCGCTGGCTGTCGCTGATCGGGTAGGCGCCGGAAATGCGTAAATCGGCGATTGTCGGATCGAGGCGCACGAAGCCACGGCGATACCGCGTCAGCTCTTCGACGAAATCGGCCAGGCGCATCCTGTCGGCCATCAGCATGCCTTGGGTCCATGCGCCGATATAGCGGTCGGCAACGCTGAGCTGCCCAAAGGTGTAGGAAGAGAAATCGGTACGTTGACCGGCGTTGACGATCAGCGGGGTTCCCTGGCGATTGTCCGCGAGTTCGACTTTGACCGCGCCTTCCAGCACGGCAAGGTGGGTGCGCGGTTGCAGCTCTCGAACGGTAAAGCGCGTGCCTAGCGCCTGCATGCGGCCCTGGCGGGTACTGACCAGAAACGGCCGCGCCGACGGGACGATGTCTGGGGCTGTCTGAACCAGTATTTCGCCTTCGCGCAGGTGGATAAGGCGTTGATTGGCGTCGAACAGTACGTCGATGGCGGTGTTGGTGTTCAGGGTGATTTTCGAACCGTCGGCCAGGGTCAGCTCGCGTTGCTGGCCAACTGCTGTGCGATAGTCTGCCAACAATTGCTGGGTTTCGGCCAGCTTCCAGCTGCCCCAGCCGGCGGGCAGGATCGCCAGAATCATAGCCAGTTTGCCCAATGCAGCGCGCCGTTCCGGGCTGCTCGGGCGATCGAGTGCCGACATCGCCAACGACGGTGGCAGGCCGCCGAGTTTACTCTGTAATAACTGCGCACGGGCCCATGCACGACCCCGCTCGGGTGTACTGACTTTCCAGCACTCCCACTCGCTGCGTTCGGAGTCGCTGAGTTCGCCTTCACTCATGCGGATCAACCAGTCGGCCGCTTCTTCGAGGGCCTGGTGATCGAGGTGCGGTTCATGACGGCGAGTGAGCATTCACTCCACCAGCAACAGGCACTGCACGAAGGCTTGCTTCATGTAGCGTTTGACGGTGATCAGGGACACGCCCAACTGTTCGGCGATGTCGTCGTATTTCAGGCCGCTGATTTGCGACAGCAGAAAAGCACGCTTGACCAGCGGCGGCAGGGCGTCGAGCATCGCGTCAATTTCGTGCAGGGTTTCCAGCACCATGAAGCGCAATTCCGGCGAAGGCACTTCCGGCGCCGGCACATGGGCAAGGGCGTCCAGATAAGCGCGTTCCAGCGCCTTGCGCTGATACCAGTTGACCAGAATGCCTTTGGCCACGCAGCTCAGGTAGGCGCGCGGCTGCTCGATGACGGTGACTTGCGAAGCGAGGATGCGGGTGAAGGTGTCCTGCGCCAGATCTGCCGCATCCATGGCGTTACCCAGTTTTTTTCTCAGCGTCGCGTACAGCCAGCCGTGATGGCCGCTGTACAGGGCTTCGATCGCGCGCAGGTGTTCGTTATTCGCGGGAAGGGTTTCGCTCATGGCTGCAGGTTTTCATGCAATTGAGAAGTATTCCCAATGCTAGTTTACAAACCGTCTGCGACGCAAGAGCCGATTGGTGTTCGGTTCAGGGGTTCGGCAAAGCGCGTAACGCGGCAATCATCGTTTCGATTTCTGCCTCGGTGTTATACGCGTGTAGCGAAGCACGGCTGACCTCCAGCAAGTCCCGGTGTTGCATGTCGAGCAGGGTCGAGCGAAACGTTGAAGAGGTGACGTTGATGCGCTTTTCTTGGCCAGCCAGCCACTGTTGAACCTGCGCGGCAGTGCTGTTGCAGTGGCTGAAAGTTACAATGCCGGACTTCACCGCGCCCAGGTCTCGCGGCGTGACACCGGGGATCTCTGCCAGTTGCTGGCGCAGGTAGTCGGCTAATCGCTGGATGCGTTGCCACATCGCTTCGACGCCTTGCATCAGCGCGTATTCCACTGCAGCACCGAGGCCGAGTTTGGCCGCCACGTTGCATTCCCAGTTTTCGAAACGCCGGGCATCGGCGCGGATCGTGAACGTCTCGGCGTTCTGTAGCGAAGCGGCATGCAGGTCAAGAAAAGCCGGCTCGAGGTTCTGACACAGAGACCTTTCGACATACAAAAATCCCATCCCGCGCGGCCCTCGCAAATATTTGCGGCTGGTGGCGGCGAGCATGTGGCAGCCGATTTTGTCCACATCGATCGGCATCTGCCCAACACCCTGGCAAGCGTCGAGCAAAAACAGCACGCCGGCCGCACGGGCGAGGGCGCCAATCTGTTCGACGGGCTGCACCGGGCCGCCATTGGTCGCGATCACCGGCAACGAGATCAGCGCGACCCGTTCATCGTCGAGCAACGTTTTAAGCGCGGTTAACGAGATCTGCCCGTGTTCGTCATTGGGGATGAGCCGAATCTCGATACCACGCCGCTGCTTCATTTGCAGGTAAGGAATGTAGTTGCCAGCGTACTCGGTGGTTGAGGTCAGCACCACATCGCCGGGTTGCAGCGGCAATGAATAGAAGGCCATGTCCCAGGCGCGGGTTGCATTCTCGATCACGGCGATTTCATCAGGCTCGGCGTTGATCAACCGGCCGATGGCGCTATAGACGTTCTCCACTTCGGCCGACTGCTGTCCGGCCGCTTCATAGCCGCCCAGATTCGCTTCAAGCTGAATGTGCCGGGTCATCGTCTCGATCACCGGCGCGGGCATCAGCGCGGCGCCAGCGTTGTTGAAGTGAATCAGTTGCGCGACGGCAGGGGTGTCTGCGCGCAGTTGTTCAATATTCAAAAGCAGGCTCCTTGATCAGTCCCCTTCCGGGGCAGGGCTCGGTTGCATTACCGCAGACCGGTAGCGCAGCGCGACAATCGGAATCAGTGCGAGGACATACGCCAGACAGACAAACAGATAGGTGTACTGCAAACCGTAGACCTGACTGAGCAAGCCGCCGGCGGAAATCCCTGCAATCGAAGCGAACTGTGCAGTGCCTTGGGCTATTCCCAGCACATGGCCTTGCTGCGAACTGTCGGCGGTTTTCGAAATCA
Source organism: Pseudomonas sp. GM30 (assembly GCF_000282275.2). Lineage (NCBI taxonomy): Bacteria > Pseudomonadati > Pseudomonadota > Gammaproteobacteria > Pseudomonadales > Pseudomonadaceae > Pseudomonas > Pseudomonas sp. GM30. The sequence continues at coordinate 86,574 of NZ_AKJP02000032.1, forward strand.
GCGCCATCAGCACCGGTGTGGTGGCGCCGAGCAACACGCCCCAAATGAAATAGGCGATGACAAACACCACCGGGTCATGGGTGACGCCGGCCACCGCAGTGAGGACGATGCAACCGAGCACGACGTAAGTCATGCGCTGCAAGGTGTCCTGTTGGCCACGGTGTTCGAAATAGCGCGACCAGGCCGTGGCCGACAAAATGAAGCCCAGGGCGAGCAAGCCGTAGCACAGCCCGACCACTGAATTGCTGACGTCGAACACCGAGCTGACATACAGCGAAAACGATGTCTGCGGCAGCATTCTCGCCAGCAGCAGAATGCCCATCACGCCGAGCAGCGACAGTAACGGCGAACCTTGCCAGAGGCTGGCGGAACGCGCCGGTGCAGCCTTGTCCGCGACCACGGTTTTCTTCACCGGCGGCACGTCCGGCAAGGTCACGGCGGCGATCACGGTGCACACCGCACACAGCGCCGAGGCAATGATGTTGATCCAGAAGAACGTCGCGTAATCGAGGATCAAGCCGCCGACCACTGCGCCGAGCAATGAGCCGACATTGGTAGAAATCTGCAGGATGGCGAACAGCCGTGCGCGCCGCGACGGCGCTTCAATGCTGACACCGTAGGCCTGTGCCGGGGCGATGTAGCCGGCAAACGCGCCTTGCAGAAACCGCAGGATCAGAATGACCCAGATGTCACTGAAGAGGGCCAGTCCAAGCTGGGTCAACGACAAACCGGCGAGGGCACGGATCATCATCAACTTGTGGCCGTAGCGATCACCGATACGGCCCCAGAATGCACTGGTGAGAATTATGCCGAGCATCGGCCCGACGTACACGGCGATGCTGGCAAAGCTGAACAGCGACTCCGAAGTCGTCAGCCCACGCAGGTGGACAGGCCAGAACGGCCCGCTCATTTCCATCGCGCCCATCGAGACTAACTGGATCGCAAATAGAAGATAAATCAGGATTCTTACTCTCGAATCCTTGATGGCACCTGCATGGGACATGAGTCAGCCTCGGTTAAACGCTAGCGAGCGGGTTGGTCAGGGTGTGCTGCAAACGATAGTTGCTGTACTGCATCATGTGCATGCGCAACAACGAGCGGGTCGGCCATGGATCTTCAACGAACGCCTTGTGCTCGACTTCCCATACGTCTGTCGCGACTCGGTCGCGCACTGCTTCGAACGCGAGGTCGGTTTCCTCGCGCAACACCTGCCACAGTCGCGTGTTGTTGAAGCCGTATTCCTTCGTCAGCCACAGGGCGATTTCGTGCAAGTGCGTGAGGAACGCCGCGTCGAGCACAAACATGCGCACCGGCTCGATATCATCCGAAAATACCGTCGGCAGAATACCCGGTTGCACGTGCGGTTGCAGGCTGTAGCCACGGCCTTCGAGCAGCGGCGCATACGTGCGGCCATCGCCGAAATCGCGAATCAGCAGGCTCCGCGCCTTGCCGTCGGGCGAGAACAGCACCATGGTGTTTTGCTGGTGTGCTTCGAGGCCGATGCCGTACATCAAGTAGATCGCCACTACCGGGTGCGTGACCACTTTGGCGTACTCGCGGAACCAGCTCTCGACCTGCGCGGCAGTGGCACGCACGCCATCGTGCTCGATCAGTTCGGTGAACAGCGGGCGACCACTGCCGGGCAAACGGGTGAACAACGACGCCACGGTAATCGGCAGGCAATCATCACTGCGTTCGAACGCTGGCGCACTGCTGCGATAGACCACGGACAAATGCCGGCCCGGATGATCGTCCTGCGTGACTGCGTTTTTGTAACGCACGCCGATTTCTTCCGGGAAGATTTCCAGGCGCTGATCGAAGCCGTTTTCCACTTGCAGAATCTGGCTGATCACCGTGCTGATGCGCGGCCCCATGTGAATCGATTTTGCCTGCAGGCTGCGCAGTTCACTGGTCATCCACACCGCGATGGGCAGTTTGATCAGCGGTGCGCAGTCATCCAGCACCGGCATCATCGTGCGGTACGACATGGTCGGCAGGCTGGGCAGGTCCGGGCCGTCGGTGATCAGAATGCCGTCGGCGATTTCCTGCGCAAAGGTTTCCAGTACGTAGGCCTGCAAATGCCAACCGTGGATTGGCAACGGCAGCCACTGGTTTTCGTCCAGTCCCTTGTTGTTCAATGCGGCTTTCCACTGCTCCCATTGCGTCGGGAAACTCTCGGCGAACCAGGCACGGTAATCGATCACGTGCGGCATGCTTTCGCTTTTCGCATTGTCGGCGCGCAGTGCGGCGATGCGCAGCGGCACCTGTGCGTTGAACTCGGGTGAGAGTTGCTCGACTTCTTCATCGGTCAGGCCGGGGCGGGCTTTCCAGGTCGGGTAATACGGGTGACCTTCCAGTGAACCCCACTGGTCGAGAAGAATGGCAGCGTCCTTGGTTCTGGCGTGCTGGCGCAGGTAGTTGGTGAAACTGTCGAGCCCGGCCTCCCGGGTGGCCTGTGCCAGTCGAACGTTCCACTGCTGGCGATGCTGACGCGCGTGGGCGTCGTTGCTCAGGCTGTTTTCCATGTCGGCCTTGAGTCCGGCGATACCTTCGTCGGTCGGCACGAAGTCGAAGCTGTCACGCAGCACATCGAGCATGTCCTGATGGCTGGTGATGAGCTGGCGCACGCCTTCATCGGTGACCAACACCACGTCACCGTCGTTGACCACAGTGTCGGCCGGGCCTTTGGCGATGTCGGAAAAGGCCAGGTGCGCGCGACCACCCTTGAGCGGATACGTGGCCTGGTTGCCCTCCACGGAAAAGCTCAAGGCCGCCCGGTCGAGGATGTTTTCCGCAAACAGGCAGCGCACCAGACGGCGCATGGCGTTTTTGCGGGAGTAGGCGATCAGTGTCTTGAAGTCATCCATATCAGCGGTCTGCTCGTCGAAAATTGAATAGAGAGATCAAGCGGCGGCGCTTGTCGTGTGCGGCCATCGGCGCGGGAAGTAGTCGAGTGCCGAGTCGCGCAGGCCGTCCATGTAGGCCACGCTCCACTGCAGGACTTCCTCGATGTAGGGCACTTTGAGGTCGAAGCGTTTGGCCATTTCCACCAGCAGCACCAGACCGTAGGCGACGTCTTCATTGAAGGCGCGACTCTCGCGCTCGATCACGTAACCGGCGCGGTTGTCGGCGGCGGGCACCATCGGCGCGAGGATGTCGTTGTAGGCCTGATTGGTGCGCAGGATCGAGAGCATGCTGCTCTGGTCGCGGATCTGTTCACCGTAGGCCTCGACGATTTCCTGCTTAAGGGATTTTACCGAAGACAGGTCGATGCCCAGACGCTGGCTGATCACCGCGCACAGCTCCTGGCTTTCCTGATCCATACGTTCGAGGAAATAGGCACCGAGCTCCGGGCATTCGGTCCACCAGCACATGCGTTGCGGGAAGATCTTGCGGTGCCACTGGCCGTAGGGGCCGATCAGGCCGTATATCACCGAGCTGTGCATGATCGGGTTGCCCGGCGTTAGCGTGATTTCCAGGAAATGCTCGAGCATCGTCACGCATGGGCCGTACAGGCGAGTGAGTATTTTCTCTAGCTGGCGGCGCGCGGTTTGCGGTTCCCGGGCATGGGTCGCCACGTACAACTGGCTTTTGCCGCCACCCATTTTGATCGAACGTCCCGGGGTCAATTCAAACGCGGTGTGCGGTACGTCCTTCATGCCCCAGATCACCACATTCGGCCGATCGGGCAGGGTGGCTTCGGCCAGCCAATCGAAACCACAGAAGCCGGGAATGGCGCCGATAAACACCGGTTTGTTGGTGGTCAGGTGCGGCGTGATGTCTTTCAGGGTTTGCGGGCGCGCATGGGCCGGCACGGTGATGATGACGATGTCGGCATCTTCAACCACTGCCTTGGCGTCGCTGGTGACTCGATCCAGTCGGGCGCTGAGGGTTGAACCATCGGGCAGCAACGCCTGCATTGGCGTCTGGCGGGCGTACTGTTCGATGACTTCCTGATTGTGGGTGTGCATCGAAACCTGAACATCGGGCAGTTGCTTGAACAGGATGGCGTTGAGATGGCCAGTCCTGCCGCCACCACAAATGGCGACTTTCAACAGATTCATCGAGAGGCGTTCCTGTGTGAAGGATGGGTCATGCGACGCTCAGTTGCAGCGGCGCGGAAAGGGAGTCCAGCCATTGGGTCTTGCCCAGCCAGGCATCCAGTTGCGGGGCAATGCCAGGGTCGATCAGGTCGCGCTCTTGCAGCCATTTGTCGTCGAACACGGTGTGCAGGTATTTCTCGCCTCCGTCGGCGATCGGCACCACGACGTTGCCGGTCAGCACGCCTTTATGGATCAACTCCAGAGCCTTGAAAATTGCACCTCCGGTCGAGCCACCGACCAGCAAGGCGAAGTTGCGCGCGATGTAGCGCGCGGTTTCGAACGCCTGCGAGTCGGTGACTTGCACGCCCAGATCGATGCAGCTGTAGTCGAGCACCAGACCCACGGTGTCGCCGGCCGGTGTGCCGGTGCCGGATTGATAGTAGGGATAGCCAGGGTGACCGAAGACAATCGAGCCGGCGGGTTCCACCGCGACGGTGACGGTGTCCGGGTTGTGCACTTTCAAGCCGCGCGCAATACCGGTCATCGAACCGCCGGTGCCGACGCAGCCCACGTAAGCCCCAACCACACCTTCAGCCTGCGCAATGGTTTCGCGCACGAAATCACTGTAGCCGCCCGCATTGGCGGCGTTGTCGGACTGGTTCATGAACACCGCGCCGGGAATCTCGTTCGCCAGTTCGGCGGCCATTTGCTGGCGCTCGACCACCGCGACTTCATCTTCGCGATAAGTGCCTTTGACAAAACGAATGTCGGCACCGAGGGCTTTCATTACGGCGATTTTGTCTTGCGCGGCGTGGTGATCGACCACGGCAATAAAATGCAGGCCAAATTCGACGGCGGCCATGGCCAGGCCAATCCCGGTGTTGCCGGAGGAAGACTCGACCACCACCCCACCGGGTTTCAGGCGACCGGACTTGAGTGCGGCCAGCACCATATTGCGCGCCATGCGATCTTTGATACTGCCACCGGGATTGTTCTTTTCAATCTTCAACAACAATCGCGCGTTGGTATCCGGAACATCAATACCCAACATCGGCGTATTACCAATAAGGTCCGAGACTTTATTCAATATCATTGCAATTGTTCCCTTTAGTAGTCAGGTGAAAACGCATAGTTACCTTCCGTACAACAGGTCGCCGTCAACCGCCGGGGCAGGGGATGGCGATGAAACTCGTTTTCCAGCAAGTCCATCTGATAACCGGCTGTATTGACGTAAATCAATAAGTCGCCGCTGCGTGGTTCGTTTGCAAAATTGATCAAGCGATAGCTGAGGACGTCGTCATCAAGACAGCTATGACCGGCAATGTACGCTTGGGTTGGCGCAGATGGGGTTTGCTGCGTGCTGATCAGTATGGGATTAACCAGATATTCAGAAGCGAACCAGGTTTCACAGGCGCTGAAACTACTGCCTTCGACAAAGATGACGGTTTTATTATCGGTCAGCTTCTTTGTGCGTGTGATGCGGAATATTGAAATCGCTGCCTGATCCACCAGGCTTCGTCCCGGTTCTAGTGCCAAAGTTATATTGTGCCGGTTCAGGTAAGTGGCAATTGACACGCCCGATGAATGTTCCGCGTCGAGCAATAAGCCCAACCATTGTGGCGCGGTCAATTCGCTGCCGTAAGGGTAATAAGTTGCGGGAACCCTGTTATGGTAATAATGGCGGGGGTTGTTGTCATTTTGCAGAAATCGGGCATAGGCCTCGGGCTCGACATAACGAATCGGCAGGCCGCCACCAATATCAATCATCTGCGGATTCAAGCCCATTTCCCTGGCCGCTTCGACGAACCCGGTGACCTCGCGAAAAGCTTGCACCCGGGATTCGAAGCCATAGCCACCAAGATGGAAATGAAATCCTTCGAAGTCAAAATACTCACGTTGTTTCGTCAGTCGTTGCAGGCAGTCGAGCAAGTCCTGCGCGCCCATGCCGAAGCGGCTTTTTGCACTGTCTTTGGGTCTGTAACGCAGTAAAATCCTGGCTTTGATCGGCACTGCCTGTGCCGCAAGTACGCCTGTCAGGTGCCCGAACTCCTCCCGTGAGTCCACGCAAATCAGTGCGCCGGCGCTGATTAATGCCTGGTGAAATACCACGGTTTTGGCCGGTCCCGTGGCACAGATTTTTGCCCCAGGTACACCGGCTCGCAGGGCGGCCTGCAATTCATGGATGCTCGACACATCTACACCGATTTCCGCATCTGCCGCAGCGCTGAGCATACTCTGCGACTTGTTGGCCTTGGCGCCGTAGAAGATCGCGTGGGCCACTTTGTACTGCTTCAATACCGTCAGCAGCGCTTGCGCGTTTAATTCAAATGCATGGGGCCAAACCATGTTCAACGGTGACCCGTACTGCTCGACCAAATCGCCAAGTGTATTCGGAAAGTTGTTGATAAGCGTGGAAATAATCGGATCAATCAGAGGCGTTAATACCTCCGGATTATGAACTTTTCTTTGCTGCTCAACAGTCGGTGTATTTGTTGTAGGCATAGTTAACCCTTGGCGCTGAAAATAGCCTCGCCATTGATATTACGATAACTGAGCGTTATCGATTTATGTCGTCTTTTTACTCGTCAGGTGCGAGGTTTTAAACAGTCAGGTGGTGGGTGCCAAGCAAAGCTCGATGTTGAATTCGCAACGATTGCCGTAATAAATGGTTCACAAAACAATGGCATGAGCATCCCACTCCCTAAGGTTTATACGGACGTATTAATTGGCCATTAGTTGCTGGTCAATTCCCTGAAAATGCCAAAACTTGATGTTCAACTGACATCACTGGCAGGTCCTTCCCGAGACACTGAAGACTTGCTTTGAAGCGAGGATAGTTCCTCTTGACGGCGTGAACAATATTGCGAACAGGAACGATTATCAAGTAAGGTTTTCAAATATTTTTGAATAAAGACCTGCGCAGGGCGAATCAATGAACGTGTATTTACACGCTCAAGGACGCGTTCGCCCGGAGATAAAAAAGTCCGTTAATTCCTTGAACAATAAGGCGTTAAGGGCTGTTGCGAGACGCCCCGGAACAGCCGGCAAATTTGCCGCTGAAGGGGCCTGAAAATTTTCAGAAACCACGACTGGTTCACGCCAAGGAGCAACGCCATGCAATCCGATCGACTCAGCCGCAAAGCCCCACTCGCGATCAGCTACCTGTTCGTGCCGGGCAATCGTCCCGAGCGCTTTTCCAAAGCCTGCGAAGCCGGGCCGGACGCGATCATTCTCGACCTTGAGGACGCCGTTCATCCGGACAGCAAAGCCGGCGCCCGTGACGCCATCCGCGCCTGGCAGGAGAAAACGCCGAGCGTTGCCTGCGCGCGATACATCCGCTTGAACAGCGTCAGCAGCGCGCTGTTTGCCCAAGACCTGAGCTGGCTCAGCGACATGCGCCACGCCGAGCGTTGCGACGGGATTTTCCTGCCCAAGGCCGAATGCCCCGAGGCTCTGGCCCGGGTCGTCGAACGCTTGCTGGAATGGCAACCGACACTGGCGATCGTCGCCATCATCGAAACCGCCAAGGGCTTGCAACAGGTCGAGGCGATCGCGGCCATTCCGGGTCTGGCGCGGCTGGCGTTCGGTTCGCTGGATTTCTCGGTGGACATCAACTGCAGCCAGATCCCCGAGGCTTTTCTGTTCGCCCGCAACCGCATCGTGCTGGCGTCGCGCACGGCGGATTTGCCCGCGCCCATTGATGGCGTGACGCCGGCGATCAGCGATCTGACGGTGGTCGCCAAGGACTCGCTTTACGCGCGATCGCTGGGCTTCGGCGCCAAGCTGTGTATTCATCCCGGACAACTGAGCACGGTGCAGCGTGCATTCCTCCCTGATTCGCGCCAGTTGGCTTGGGCCAACAGGGTGATGCGAGCGGTCGCGACAGGCAGTTATGCGGTGCAAGTGGACGGCGAGATGGTCGATCTGCCGCTGATAGAACATGCCCAGCGTCTGCTCGATGTGGCCAGCCGATACGCGTCGATTGCTCGCGCTGATGCTTGCTGAATCCCCGACGAATCAGGAGACCACCATGGATCACGGTTATCAGATTGCGCTACGGCCACTTTCCAGCGTGTTGCAATCGGAGCAGGTTGACCCGGCCAACGTGACGCTGCTTCGCGAGTCGATTATCCGTGCCGGGCATTGGCTGGAACCGATCATCGTCGAGCGCTCGCGCGGCATCGTGATGGACGGCAATCACCGCTTCACCGCAGCGTTGCAACTGGGCTTGAAACGTGTGCCGTGCATCCAGCTCGATTACACCGATTCGCGCGTCTGTGTGCGGCATTGGCAAACCGGGCAAGCGTTCGAGGTTGCGCTGATTTTCAACACCATCGCCCGCGGCGAGATTTTTCCGTACAAGACAACCCGTCACGCGTTTAACCCCGCGCTGCCGGTGGTCGCGATTCCGCTTGAGCGCCTTTACGCCTGAGGTGTATCGAGCTTCGGCAAATAAACTTTACTTCGGGTGATACTTTTTCGCAGATCGGCTGGCAATAGGAGTGATTACCATTTTCCCTTGATGAAAAGGATCCTCACGTCATGCCTGTTGTCAGTCGTCCTTGCGGTGAGCGGGTGCTAACACTCGCCGTGCGTACCGCCATGTTGAATTTCGTTCTGGTCGCAGGAAGCGCCAACGCCTGGGCTGCAAGCCCGGAACAGCAAAAAGTTGTCGCCGATACAACCTCGAACGCTGTGCCAGTATCACTGGCTGACGACAGCACGGATGCGCTGACCCTCGACACCACTAACATCAACGCCCGTTACAACGGCGCAACTGCCTTGCCGGAAACCCTCGCCGGTGGCCAGGTGGCGCGAGGCGCACGGCTGGGCATGATGGGCAACAAAGACGTGATGGACACGCCGTTCAGCGTTACCAGTTACACCGCCAAGACCCTCGCCGATTTGCAAACCGTCACTGTCGCCGATGCGTTGGAACGGGATCCTTCGGTGCGTTCTACCGGCCAGACCGGCGGTATCGTTGACTCGTTTTTCATCCGCGGCTTCCCGATCGGTGAAGGCAATCTTGGTGAGCTGGCGTTCGACGGTGTCTACGGCGTCGCGCCGAACTATCGCGTGTTTACCGAGTACGCAGAACGAGTCGAAGTGCTCAAAGGGCCAGGCGCGCTAATGTACGGCATCTCGCCAAACAGCGGCGTCGGAGGGGTGATCAACATCGTGCCCAAGCGACCACTGGATGAAGACCTTACCCGGTTCACCGGCACCTATGCCTCGGACTCGCAGGTTGGTGGGCATCTGGACCTGAGTCGTCGCTTCGGTTCGGAAAACCAGTTCGGCTTGCGTTTCAACGGCAACTTGCAGGGCGGCGATACTGCTGTCGATGACCAGCAGCGCGATCTCGGTATTGGCGCTATCGCTCTGGATTATCGCGGCGAGCGTCTGCGCCTGAACCTCGATTACATCAGCCAGAAGGAAAGTTGGGAGGGCGCTTCGCGGCCGTTCACCATTGCGCCGGGCATCGATGTGCCGTCCGCACCGAACGGCCGCACAAACCACTCGCAGGATTGGGGCTGGTCCGACACCAAAGAGCAGTCCGGGTTGCTCGGTGGCGAATATGACCTGACTGACAACGTCACCGTATTCGCCCATGCCGGCGGTGGTAAGTCCGACGTCAAGCGTCTGTCCGACCAGGTTCCAAGAATCCTTAATGATGCCGGCGATACCAGCAACATTCCCGGTTACTACAAATTCAATGTTGATCGCTCGACGGCAGACGTCGGTATGCGTGGCGTATTTGCCACCGGCCCGATTACCCACACAACCACGGTAATGGCGACCCGGTATCAGGATGAGCTGTCACGCGGAATCAATAATGGCACGCCGATCCTGTCGAACATTTACCACCCGATCGACAGGCCGCAGCAATACCTCAATGCGCCGAAGGTTTCGCGGGTTTCCGAATCAGACTTGTCCGGTGTGGCGCTGACCGACACCCTGGCGATGTTTGATGACCGCTTTCAGTTGACCCTCGGTGTGCGCCGCCAGGAAATCGAGTCACGCAATTACAACGCGAGCGGTGTAGTCAGCTCGAAATACAAGGATAACGCCACGACCCCGCTGGTCGGTGTGGTGATCAAACCTTGGGAAGATGTTTCGCTCTACTACAATTATGTTGAAGGCTTGAGCAAGGGCGACATCGCCCCGGGCACCGCGGCCAACGCTGGCGAAACCTTCGCTCCGTACGAGTCGAAGCAGCATGAGATTGGCGTCAAATATGAGCACGGCACGTTCATGACCTCGCTGGCACTTTTCCAGATCGAGAAGCCGAGCGGTGAAGTGGGCGCTGATAATGTTTTCTCAGTACAAGCCGAGCAACGTAACCGGGGTGTTGAGTTGAGCATGTTCGGTGAAGTCGCACCGGGTACACGCTTGATGGGTGGCGTCACAGTGCTCGACGGCGAACTGACCGATTCGGCAACCAGGGCCAATCGCGGCAACAAACCGGTCGGCGTGCCGGACGTGCAAGCCAACCTCTGGGCTGAGTGGGATACGCCATGGCTTGAAGGCTTCACCCTCACCGGGGGGGCGATCTACACCGACAGCCAGTACGTCAACCAAGCCAACACGCAAGAGTTGAACTCTTGGACCCGCTTCGATACGGGTGCACGTTACTCCACCAAAATTGACGGCCGGCCTACTACATTCCGCGCCACGGTGCAGAATATTTTTGATCGCGAGTATTGGTCGGGAGTTGCTTCTTACGGTGCGTTCTCTCCCGGTTATCCGCGGACTTTGCAGTTATCTGCAACTGTCGACTTTTGACACAGCAGGGCAGGTACAGCCAAGAGCGGATACCTGCCCTCATCAATTGTGAGAGGGAGCACTTGCATGTTGAGCATTCAGGGATTTTTCATAGCTGATAACTGTCGTCCTTTTTTGATCAAGCCCCCTCAGATGGCACTCGAATTCGATTGCAGCATGAATGGCCATATCCGTCAGATGCTGCGCGTTTACGGTTTGCGCACCAGTCTCTTTCGTTTGAAGGTGATTAACGCACTTCTCCAAGCTACTCGTGAGGAGCGCGTGATAGGGGTGCAGGATGTGCATGCTTTTATAGAAGCGTCTACTACAGAGCTGTCTATTATCAGTGTTCGTGAGGTTCTCAAACGTCTTGCCGAGGTAGGCGTCATTGAATGCCGACTCGATAAAAGCTATTGCTTCACTTCTGAGGCTTGGCTCCTGCTCAAACCGCACCTGGGATGACGTGCCCGAGCACTGATAGTAAAACGGCAGCTTTAGTTTAAAGCGCCGTTCTGAAGAGCGAATACATCGAGAGTGCGGCATTTTTGAGAGCCATGTTGACGCTCCTCGCTCACGAAACGGGTGTGATGCTTCGAACCACTCGGCAATGGATAGCGTTCGGTTCAAGTGATAACGAAACGGCTCTAATCGCCTTTTGAAGGTGTTCAGTTTCAGGGTCGTGCGTAAAACCCTCAAAGTCGGCCTTACTTTTCCATTGCGCATAGTTCACTACGTGCTTTCCGTCGAAACTCGCGTGAAAGAACGAAGAGATGAAGCCGGATCTGTGTCGTACCCATCGCTCAACCTCGCTAGCGATGGCGTCGATCAGTTCTAGCTGCTTGTCCGCGGGGACATCGAAGCGAACGATCTGTATGAATGTGTCATCTTCTGCAATGCGAATGAGCGCCATGATCGACCTCCGTTGTTTGCTTCTTCTGATGACACCGGCCGTGCAAAACCGTGCGGTAAAAAATGCATGCACCGGTGCCTGATGAGAAGTTTCAGTGAGTGGAGCCCTCTATTCGCCGAATGCCTCCATGAGTACTTGAACCAACTCACCGCCTTCTGGTGTTGCCCAACTGCCCGCCAGTTCGGCGATCAGTTGGTTGGTGGTGGTCAGCGTCACTCCCGCTTTGTCCATACGGCGCAAAGCGATGTCATCCGCCATGGCTGTCGGTGACGCACCGCCATCAGCAACAACTTGCACTTCGTAGCCATCACGGACGAGCGAGAGTGCTGGATAAACGGTGCACACATCGTTAGTTACGCCGGCAATAATCAGTTTCTTGCGGCCAGTCGCCTTCACGGCTGCGGCGAAGTTCTCATCGTCCATAGCATTGACGATACCCATGCGCTTGATACGTCCGGCGAACTCGGTCGGGAGGATTTCTTCCAGTTCGCTCAGCAGCGGGCCTTGGGCATGCTCTTCCATGCTGGACGTCAATACCACGGGAAGTTTGAGAATGCGGGCCGCTTTGGCCAGCATCAGGGCGTTGCGCTTGAGCTCTTCAAAAGGCATGGATTTAGCCCAGCCCATGGTTCCGACCTGATGGTCGATCAGCAGCAAGGCGGCATTATCGGCATTGAAGTTTTCGAATGACATTGTGATTCTCCTGACAACGGCGATGGGGACTGTTCCCCCGGTTAAAGAGCTTGCAGTGTTCCGAACTCACCGCGCCGGTAGCCATCGACTGCTGCGGCCAGTGCGTCCATCGAAGCAAGGGCGATCGGCCCTTGCCAAAAAACGGGTTGATTCAACGGAGTGCCGGAAAACAAGACTGCCTTGGCATTTCCGTTCTTTGCTTGCAGGGTGACAACCCGATCCGCGCGCTGAGGAAGATTGACCGGTGCCCTGGCATCATTCAGATCGTACGGCTGACCATCCACATACACCTCACCGTCGATAGGCATCAGGAACGCCACGTGTCCTTCTGGAACCGGGATCTGCACTTCGCTTGAGGCTTCAAGAGTGATGTCCAGAAGCCTTACGTCCGTAGGCAGTAGCAACGGAGAAGCCAGCCCTTCGAAGTTGCCTAATGGAACTCTGATTTTAGCCCCAGCCCGATAAACCGTAGGGACGTCCTGAGCTTCCACACTGAAGACAAATGGCGCATCTGCCTGTTTGTTCTGTGGGAGATTGATGAAGATTTGCAACATGTGAACGGTCTTGCCCGGCTGGGCCGGCACCTCTTCATGAACAATGCCTTCACCCGCCGCCGTCCAGTGCAAACCACCCGGTTGGATCAGGTTGCGGTTGCCTAGCGAGTCCCGGTTATCGATGCCTGTTTCCGAATCCAGGAACAGGTAGGAGACCGCAGAAAAGCCCGCATGCGGATGCGCTGGAAAAGTTGGTCCGCTAATCCATGCGTGGTCTACGCCCAAGAACGGATCGATAGGTTTCGCGTACTGATCACCCCGCAGGGTGAACGCCCGGAACTGGCTGCCGTGGTTCATGCGCTGTAAACGTGCGATGGGTAGCATGATTGCGGTCCTCAGGCCTCTTGAGACAGGGTTGGATAATCGATATAGCCTTCTGCGCCTGGGGCGTAAAAAGTGTTCTTGTCTGGCGTATTCAATTCAGCGCCTACCCGGAACCGTTCAGGCAGATCGGGGTTGGCCAGGAAGGTGCTGCCGAATACTGCGGCGTCTGCCTTACCTTCATTAATCAGCGACTCGGCGCTTTCTTTGGTCTGGCCGCTACCGATCAAGTAACTGCCGTCGAACAGCGGGCGCAATGCCCCGTGGTAGTCAAACTTGGCCCCGAACAGCGCTACATGTAGATAAGCAAGCTTCAGGTCACGAAGCTGCTTGACCAGACTGGTGTAGGTTTCCTGCGGATTGGCATCGACGATGTCGTTGAAGTTCATCTCCGGGGAAATCTTGATACCGACACGGTCGCTGCCTACTTCACTCACCATCGCGGCGAGCACTTCCAGTACGAAGCGAGTGCGGTTTTCAACCGAACCACCGTACTGGTCGTCGCGCTGGTTGCTTCCGGTGGAGAGAAACTGTTCGGGCAGGTAGCCCGAGGCTGCGTGCAGTTCAACGCCGTCGAATCCTGCTTCAATCGCCCGGCGCGCAGACTGGCGGTAACCGTCAACAACCTCGGCAATTTCAGCGATGGTCAGGGCGTGGGGTGTTACAAAATCCTGCAATCCTGCAGCGGTGTAGGTCTGACCGGCGGCTTTGATCGCCGAGGGCGCCTGAGGTTGTGCGCCATCAGGCAGCAACGAAGGATGGGACACGCGTCCGCAATGCATCAGTTGCATGAAGATGCGACCACCGCGAGCGTGGACGGCGTCGGTGACTTTTTTCCATGCCGCGACCTGCTGGCTGGTTTCGATACCTGGTGTGCGGACATAGCCTTTGCCAGTCGCGACCGGGAATACGCCTTCGCTGATGATCAATCCCGCAGAGGCGCGTTGAGCGTAGTAGCTTGCAACCAGTTCGCTGGGTACACCGGCATCATCTGAGCGTGAGCGGGTCATTGGTGCCATGACCATACGGTTGGATAGTGTGTAGCGGCCCACCTGGACTTCGGAAAAAAGAGATTTCATTTCGGTGCCTCTTTGAGTGATGGGCCTATGATTGGTTAATCCTTATTCGGGATAAATACCGTAAAATCGAAATGACTAATCCATAGGCGGGATAATCATTTGGACTTTCTTAACGACATGGCGTTATTTGTCGAAGTGGTAAAGGCGCGCAGTTTCACGCGTGCGGCAGAAACGCTGGGAATACCCAACTCGACCTTGTCACGGCGTATCAGTGAGCTAGAGAAAGGCATTGGCTTGCGGTTGTTGCACCGTACGACGCGCAAGATCGAGCCGACCGAAGCGGGCCAGCTGTACTTTGAACGCTGTAAGCGGATCGTCGATGAAGCTCGTCTGGCGCATGAACAACTGGGCGAGATCCTGGCCCGGCCCAGCGGACTGCTGCGTGCCTCCTTGCCCGTAGACTTCGCCACCGTCTATCTGGCCCCGTTGATTGCGGAGTTTTCGCAGATCCATCCCGGTATCAATTTTGAGTTCGATCTGAGCCCACGCCAGGTCGATCTGATTACTGATCCTGTGGACGTTGTGATTCGGATGGGGGAGCCTGCAAACTCAAATCTGATTGCTCGCAAACTCGCGAGTTTGGGGCGCGGACTGTATGCCTCGCCGCGATATCTGGAGATATCCGGTGAGCCTGGTCATCCATCGGAACTGGTAAATCATGAGTGCCTACGCTTACGTGGCCAAGGTGCAGGTCGTTGGACGCTGTCTTGTTCTTCTGAGAGGGTGGATGTCGATGTCGGAGGGCGATTCGAACTGAACAGCGTAGGCATGCTGAGGCGTTTGGCATCTTTGGATCTTGGCGTGGCGTTATTGCCCGAGGGGATCGCAGCTCAAGATGTTTCGGACGGGAAACTTCGCAAAGTGCTGCCGCAATGGCAAGCATCGCCAGTTTCGGTTTACGCGCTGACTGAAACCCGCTTGCTTCCAGCGAAAACGCAAAGATTCATTGAGTTTCTGCGAGATAAGCTTGAATGCGCATAGAGTCTAAAGCGCATGACTGCTCTTGGCGCTTTTCTGCTTGTCGAGACCGACCTGAATGCTCCCCCTCGAAAAACTCCTGATCTATAGTCGTTGAAGAGTCCATAGGGCGCGGTGAAATTCAACATGCAGGGAGCGTATGAATGACTCGATTGCAAACACTAAAGTTGATTCAGATAGCCATTGCCCTTCCAGCCTATACCGTACCCTCAAGCACTACATTCGTCTTCACTCTTTGGTTCACCATCACCTCGACGATCAACCTGTTCACCCCACAGTCCTTTGCAGGTTGGGAGGTGATTATGTTGTGGCTGCTGCTGTCGCTGTTCTCGCAATGGGCATGCTGGAGCATTTTTTCCGACTCGCTGGAGGACAACCCCTCTGTGCATCACCTGCCACTACTTTTACTTGGGGTATTGTTAACACTGATTTTAGGTTTGAGTGCCTGGGTTCTTTTTCACATAGGCCTGATCTGGCTCATGTGCGGTACACAAGGTATTGCAGCCGGTGTGCTTTTGACGATCAATTGTGTGAGAAAAAGACGTCAAACCGGCGATATGTGCAGTGAGTGAAATCATCAGGGTCTCGCCCTTTGCTGAGAGTGGAGGTGTAAAGCAGATGTTCTCTATCAGCCCATCGCGCGGGTGGGCGGAAGGGAAAAGGCGTAGCGGGTAGTGGAGCCGGCGGTGGAGGCTTGGTCCGAGCCACCGGCAACGAGCATGGTTACTCTACGATGCAAATCCAGCGGTGGTTCTGCCGGTATGGCGCGCGAGTAAAGTGAACATCTGAAACCAGATTCATTCCTTGCTCTTGAAGCGCTTCGGTCAGTTGTACGAGTGTCTCTGCCTGGATAGTCATTGCTGTCACCTCGTCAGATTTTCTGCGTTCATAATTCTTGACCAAGAGGACAACTGGCTAATTCAATTTTTCTACCTGATTGATATGCAAATCACCCAGATCCGCTACTGGCGTCTGTCTGGGTTTGTAGCATCAAATTGTCGACATGCGAGGGGGGGCGTACTTCATTCGGCCGATGGGCGATGACATCGATGGTCCAATGTGTCGTCAATTGAGAAATGCGGGTTGCATTCAGAACAGTGACCAGCCACTTCGACCTCAACGGAGTGCTGCAGCAATTCTTGATCGCGCTAGCGGGATGGCTTGATCGATCTTCGGGCCTTAGACTGCGAAGACCCGAAGATTGGAGCTTTTTTTAGATCCGATGGATCTGAGTGATGTGCGGCTTGCCATTAGTTGGCGCGTAGATTTCTACGATCGCTTGCCAGCCGTTTGGCGAACCCGGAAGCGTGGCTTTCGACTTGTAGCGATAGTTGGTGCCATTAACGACTTGGCTGGAAACCTCTTCGGGCGTGTAGCTCACGCCAACGAAGCCGGCCAGTGCTTCTTTGAAGACTTCCTGATCCTTGGGAGTCAGTTTGTGGTAAGGGGTCCATCCACCAACAAGATGTTCTTGAGCTGTCATGAATTAAATCTCCCTATTTAAATTCCTACTCGTTTGGCTTTTCGGAGTACGCCCCGTTTATTCAATGGTTTCCGGAATCCATTTCCTGAATAGTTTTCCGTTCATCCCTGACTGCATTGAGATGATTGTCCAGGAAAACACCGATACGAGCTTACTGCCGGTGCCGGGGAGTGTAGGTGAAGAGGGAGGGAGGTCAAGGCGATCGCAGCGAAGAGGTGCGACCTGAAATTCGAGATATATCTATGCCTTGGGTAGCTAACGGCCAGAAGCGGATGGTTGAACCGTCGCTGATTTTGTAGAGGTTGAATCCAGAGCCGAAAGCGGTCACTCGGGCGCCATCAAAACGGCCAAGGTCATCTTGATGAACTCCTCGTTCCAGTCGATCGTCCAGAGTGCGCCGCGCACGTTCTCGGCGGCATCTGCCGATCCCCGCTGCTCGCCGAGTTATGGAACGCATCCGGCAAGGCGGAAATTTTTCAGGACGCCAGAAACGACAAAGCCCTGAATAATCAGGGCTTTGTCGTACATAAGATGGCGGAGGCGATGGGATTCGAACTCATGGACCTGTTACAGTCGACGGTTTTCAAGACCGTTGCCTTAAACCACTCGGCCACACCTCCGTTTGCGTTGCGGGCGCCATAATACCTGAATGAAACACACTGTCAAACTCTGTGCATGGCTTGTTACAGAGCGTCTGTTATGATCTTTGCCACTGAACGTTTCAAACCAACAGGAGTGTCGCCATGCGCGAACAGGATTACGCAGTTCACAACAGCGTGCAGGCTGAGCAGCTAGAGGTTAGCCGCGTCCTGCGCAACACTTACGGTCTACTGGCGCTCACCCTCGCATTCAGCGGTGTGATGGCGTTCGTGGCGCAGCAGATGCGCGTCGGCTACCCGAATATTTTCGTGGTGCTGATCGGTTTCTACGGGCTGTTCTTCCTCACCAACAAACTCCGTGATTCCGCGTGGGGCCTGGTGTCCGCCTTTGCGCTGACCGGTTTCATGGGTTTCCTGCTCGGCCCGATCCTCAACCGTTACCTGGGCATGCAGGGCGGCGCTGAAGTAGTCAGCTCGGCATTTGCGATGACTGCGCTGGTGTTTGGCGGTCTGTCGGCCTACGTGCTGATCACCCGCAAGGACATGAGCTTCCTCGGTGGTTTCATCACCGCCGGTTTCTTCGTGTTGCTGGGTGCAACGCTGGCGGGCATGTTCTTCCAGATCAGCGGCCTGCAACTGGCAATCAGCGCCGGTTTCGTGCTGTTCTCGTCGGTCTGCATTCTGTTCCAGACCAGCGCGATTATCCACGGTGGCGAGCGCAACTACATCATGGCAACCATCAGCCTGTATGTATCGATCTACAACCTGTTCATCAGCCTGTTGCAGATCTTCGGCATCATGAGCCGCGACGACTGATCGCTGTTCGTGAAATAACAAAAAACCCGCTTCGGCGGGTTTTTTGTTGTCTGCGAAAAGCGGATCAGTTGATCACGATGCTGCCATCGGCCTGTTGCTTGTAAATCGTGTAGGGCAGCAGAAACGTATCCAACACGCCGGAAACTGCCGCATCGACCACCAAACCAAAGGAAGCGTTGTTGTAATTGAACGCGTCGACGTCATCCGGCTTTTCGGCGTGCAGCATGCAGAAGTCGTAGGTTGCACCGCTGTAAATGCGCGGCACCGCGCCGCAGTAGCTTTTCTGGGTTTTCAGCTGTTTCACGGAGAAATTGTCGCTGAGCGCAACGGTCTGTACCGTCCCGCACCCGGTGAGCATCAACACCGTCAGCATCACTGCCTGAATTCTCATTACCGCCAATCCTTCGCCGGAAAAACCTTAATCTACGCCGAACAGGCGCAAAAAGCATTCACGCCATCGGCGGCAAACGACGTTTGACCGGGGTTTTCTTGACGATCGCGGTGTTGGTTTCGGCCAGCGTGTTGAGGCGGTCGAGCAGGGTATCCAGCTGTTCCATCGAGCGCACGTGCAAGCGAGCGATGAAGCAGTCTTCTCCGGTGACCTTGTCGCACTCGGTGAATTCCGGGATCGACAGGATCTGCCGTTCCACTTCCTGCAGTTGACCCGGTAGCGGACGTACCCGGACGATGGCCTGGAGCTGATAGCCGAAGCATTTGGGGTCGATCTCGACGGTATAGCCCTTGAGCACGCCGCGCTCCTCGAGGCGACGCAGGCGTTCGGCCACGCTGGGTGACGACAGGCCGCTGATCTGCGCCAATGCCTTGAGCGAGCGGCGCGAGTCTTCCATCAAGGCGCTGATGAGGATCTGGTCGATATCGTCGGTCATGGCGCAACTCCGGGTTAGGCACTTGCGGTAAACCACCCGCGATAAAAAAGGCAGAAGTCGAGTTTAGCCTGCTTTTTGCGCTGGAGGCGTGGGGTGTCGGCTTGGCATACTTTTGCCACGCTTTCGTCAAATGCTTAGGGAGATCGATGATGGGCAACACAATACGCCGTGGTTCATTGGAAATGACCGCCGCCATGCTGATTTCCGGGACCATCGGCTGGTTCGTGCTGGTGTCCGGGCAACCGGTGCTGGATGTGGTGTTCTGGCGTTGCGTGTTCGGCGCCGGCACCTTGCTGCTGATCTGCGCGGCTTTTGGCTTCTTGCGTCCGGGCATTTTGACCCGCACCACGTTCCTGCTGGCGGTGCTCAGCGGAGTGGCGATTGTCGGCAATTGGGTGTTGTTGTTCGGCTCATATTCCCGGGCCTCGATCGCCATCGGCACGGCGGTCTACAACGTGCAGCCATTCATGCTGGTTGGTCTGGCGGCACTGTTTCTCGGCGAGAAAATCACCTTGCAGAAGCTGTTCTGGCTGGCGATTTCCTTTCTCGGCATGCTGGCGATCGTCAGTGCCCATGGCGGGCAGGGTGAGGGCGGTAGCGAATACCTGCTGGGGATTGTGCTGGCGTTGGGCGCGGCGTTGCTCTACGCGATTGCAGCGCTGATCATCAAGCGCCTGACCGGCACGCCGCCGCACCTGATCGCGCTGATCCAGGTCTGCACCGGAGTGCTGTTGCTCGCGCCGTTCGCGCACTTCAACGGCCTGCCGCAAACCAACGGCGCCTGGGCCAGTCTGGTGACGCTGGGCATCGTCCACACCGGTCTGATGTATGTGCTGCTGTACGGCGCGATCCAGAAACTGCCGACTGCCCTGACCGGTGCGCTGTCGTTCATCTACCCGATTGCGGCGATTTTCGTCGACTGGTTCGCCTTCGGCCATCGCCTGGAGATCCTCCAGTGGATCGGAGTGGCAGCGATTCTGCTGGCCGCCGCCGGGATGCAACAGGGCTGGGGCCTGAAAGCCCGGCGCCAGCTCAAATCGGCTTGATCAGATCCTTGAACAGGCCTTTGAGCTGCTGATTGCCGGCATCCACCAGATGATTGTCGTCAAAGTACAGCGGCACGCCGTCCATGGAACCCATGCAGTTGCCGTTGGGGCACAGGTACGGCGTCGGATCGATTACCGTCGCGTTGCAGCGGCTGGCGGCGGCTTCGATGGTTGCGATGGCGACGCGGTTGCGTTTCTCGTATGCCTGCAACGGCAGGGAAATGTCCGTGGTTTGCCGGAACAATCGCTGATTCAGATTCAAACCCTTGTAGACGCTGAAGGGCATTTCCGGGATCGGTTTGACGATGTACACCGGATGGTTTTCAGCGATCGAGCAGACGGTGCTGACGTACTCTTCGGTATAGGCTTCGGCAAACCCGGCCTGGCGCTCGGGAAAGGAAATCCGGTAGCTGTTTTCCCGACCCGAATCCGCGTACAGCGCCGCGCGACTGAACAGCACCACCGGGATCCCGGCGTAGGCGGTTTTCAGTTGTTGCAGCTTTTCCTGATTGAAGCCCCGGCACTGGCTTTCGACGCTCTTGTCGTGCATGGCGAAGTGCGCCAGGGTCGGGCAACCGCCCCGGGACCAGGACAGCGCCGCCTGCGGGTTGTGCATTTGCACCGCTGCTGCGGTGGATTGCGCGTGGCTGTCGCCGTACAGAATTACCGACACATCCCCCGTGCCCAGTTTGCAATCCGCCGCCGCATAGGCGTTGGGGTAGCACTCCTGCGGATACAGTTTGCTGGTGTATTGCGGCTGCCCCAGTTCGACCAGCGCCGGGCGCCAGTCGGGGTGTTGCTTGACCAGCGACGACGTTACTGCCGACACCGCAACCATAGCCACCGTCAGCGCTGCGAACTTGATCACCGTGCGTGTGGCGGTCGTACCGTTTTTTTACCTTGGATTCAATCAGGTAGAAGGACAGGGTGCCGAGGGCGAACGAGGCGATTATCGCGCCAATCACGTGTGGCCAACTGTTCAGCAGGCCGCACAGGTACAGCAGCACCACCAGCGGCCAGTGCCACAGGTACACCGAGTAGGAAATGCTGCCGACAAACTGCAGCGCAGAATTGCTGCTGAACACCGACCGGGTGTTGGCGTGAATCACCAGCATTGTCCCCAGCACCGGCACCAGTGCCAGGTAGCCGGGCCACAGATCCGCTTCAGAAAAGCCCAGCACGCTGACGGCAATTGCCAGCAGGCCGAGCCCTTCGCAAATCGCACCGCCGCGCGGGCTCAATCGTAGCGGAAACAGAAAAACCAGCCCGCCAGCGATCATTTCCCACGCGCGGGTGGGCAGCATGTAGAAGGCGAACGTCGGGTTGAGGCGGGTCACGACGATGGATGCCGCGAGCGAAATCAACGCAAGGGCAAGCAGCGCATAACGGGTTTTGTCGGCACCGAAGAGCTTGTGCAAACCCATGATCAGCACCGGATAAAGCAGGTAGAACTGCCACTCCACCGACAGCGACCAGGTGTGCAGCAACCAGTTTTCATGCAGCGGCACCGCGAAGTAATTGCCGCTTTCGGCGAAGCTGAAGTTCGAGCTGAACAGCAGGCTGCTCTTGATCGTGCGGATGGTTTCGCGCAAGTCGTCCAGCGGCAGATAAAGGTAGCCGAAGACCAGCAGCGCAACGCACAAAACCAGCAGGGCGGGAATGATGCGGCGGGCGCGGGAGGCGTAGAAACCGAGGAGGGAAAAGTTCTGCTGCTGCACGCCATTGACGATGATGCCGGTCATCAGGAAGCCGGAAATGACGAAGAACACGTCTACGCCGACGAATCCGCCCTCAAACCCTGGCACCTTGAAATGAAACAGCACGACCGCGAGCACGGCCAGTGCCCGCAGGGCGTTGATACTCTTCCTGAATTGCATTTATGCGTCCATGTCACATCCGTTGTGCGGCGCATTGTAGTGATGATGTCAGCTTTGTTACATGGATTTTTCCGCTGATTCAGATGTTCCAGCGCGGCGCCGTCATCGCCAGGCGTTGGCGCAGCTCGCCAATGTTCGCGGCCAGTTGGCGGGTCAGCAAGCGGTAGCCGTCCAGCGTGTTGTAGACCGGTGTGTCGAGACTGGCGTCCGGCAACTCCAGCGGGCGCTGCAGGCGTTGAGTGGCGCCGGACTTCAAGGCCCGGGCCATGCCGATCAGCTGCACGCGGATCACCCGGTGTTCGGCCCGCAGTGCCGATTGCAGGTGGGCCATGGCGTCGGGGTCGTTGGCATCCGGGCGGGTGTTGCCGAGGATTTCCAGGGTACTGACGCACATGCGCAGGTTGCGTTGAATCGCGTCCAGTTCGGTCATGGAAATTTTCACTTCCTTGGACACCGAAGGCATCAGCGAGCGCAGCTGCACCATCACCGTGGTCACCCGGCCCATCAGCTTCAGGTGTTCATCGGCGCTGACCGGTTGGCCGCTGATGATCCGCCCGTACAACGTGGCGCAGTCGCGCAAGGCATCGGCCAGGTTGTAGCGCCACGAGTACACCGCGTACAGCGGCAGGGCGAACGAAAACGCCAGGGCCAGGGCGATGCCGATCAGGATGTCGACCCCGCGCCACAAGCCGTCGGTGATCGGGTTGTCACCATGTCCGGCAACGATGAACACGGTAATCGCCGAGAGCAGGGCGGTGTACCCACCCTTGCCGATCGCGTGATAGGAAAAGAAGCCGCAGACCACCGCCATGGCAAAGTAGGTCAGCCACGGCAGGCCCAGCCACGCCTGCTGCGCCACCAGCAGCAGACCGACGCCGGCACCGATCAGGGTGCCGGTGGCGCGTTCGGCGGCTTTCTTGCCGATGTTGCCGTGGTGTTGCAGGCCGCCGATCACCACCAGCATGGTCACCGAGGCCCACTCGCCATGGGGCAGGTTGATGCCGGTGGTCAGCAGGATGGTCGCCAGCAGCCCCAGCGCTACCCGCACCGCGTGAATCAGTCGGGCGTGCTGGTAGCGGCGGTACGGGTCCAGCAACGGACGCAGGATTCGCCGCAGCAGCGGTGGCAGTCGTTGGGTGCTGAAGGTGCTCAGTGCAAAGTCCTCGTCAGAAGATGTAATCGGTGGTGAGGAAGCTCGAATCGCGGCCGCGAATGATTTCGCTGATCAGGTCTTTGTTGCTGTCCTGGAACTTGGTCGCCACCAGCGTGCGGATCGAAAACACCCGCAGTGCATCGTGTACCGACAGCGTGCCCTCGGCGGAGTTCTTGCGCCCGTTGAACGGGTAAGTGTCCGGGCCGCGCTGGCACTGGGCGTTGAGGTTGATCCGCCCGACCTGGTTGGCGAAGGTATCGACCAGTCGGCCGATCGCCACCGGGTTGGTGCCGAACAGGCTCAGTTGCTGGCCGAAGTCCGATTCCAGCACGTAATCGATCACGGTATCGAGATGCCGGTACGGCACGATTGGCACCACCGGGCCGAACTGCTCCTCGTTGTAGACGCGCATTTGCGGCGTCACCGGGTACAGCACGGCGGGGTAGAAGAACGACTCCCGCGCTTCGCCGCCATTGGGGTTGACCACTTTTGCGCCCTTGCTTTGTGCGTCGGCCACCAGACCGTGCAGGTAATCGACCTTGCCCGACTCCGGCAATGGCGTCAGCGCCACGCCACTGTCCCACGGCATGCCCGGTTTCAGTGTGGCGAGTTTGGCGTTGAATTTTTCGATGAAAGCGTCGACCACATCCTCATGCACAAACAGGATCTTCAGCGCGGTGCAGCGCTGGCCGTTGAACGACAGCGAACCGGTGACGGCTTCACTGACGGCATTGTCCAGATCGACTTCCGGCAGCACGATCCCGGGGTTCTTCGCATCCAGACCCAGTGCCGCGCGCAAACGGTGTGGTTTCGGGTGCAGTTTTTTCAGGTCGCTGGCGGCCTTGTTGGTGCCGATGAAGGCGAAGATGTCGATCTTGCCGCTGGCCATCAGCGCGCTGACGGTTTCGCGGCCGCTGCCGTAGATCACGTTGATCACGCCGCTCGGGAAACTGTCGCGGAACGCTTCGAGCAGCGGGCGAATCAGCAGCACGCCGAGCTTGGCCGGTTTGAATACCACGGTGTTGCCCATGATCAGTGCCGGAATCAGCGTGGTGAAGGTTTCGTTCAGCGGATAGTTGTAAGGCCCCATGCACAGTGCCACGCCGAGCGGTACGCGGCGGATCTGGCCGAGGGTGTCCTGTTCCAGTTCGAAACGGCTGGAACGGCGGTCGAGTTCTTTCAGTGCATTGATGGTGTCGACGATGTAGTCGCAGGTGCGGTCGAACTCTTTTTCCGAGTCCTTGAGGTTCTTGCCGATCTCCCACATCAGCAGCTTGACCACGGTTTCGCGCTGCTGGCGCATGCGACCGAGGAACGCTTCGACGTGCTGGATCCGTTCGGCCACGCGCATGGTCGGCCACAGGCCCTGACCACGGTCGTAGGCACGCACGGCGGCGTCGAGGGCGGTGAGGGCGGTGTCGGCGTCGAGCAGCGGGGTGCTGCCGAGAATCACTTGTTCATCGCCGTTTTCGCCGTGCAGATACACCGGGCTGCGCACCATGGCGAGTGGGCCGTCCCACCGCCGCAGTTGGCCATCGACGAGGTATTCGCGTTGCTCGACCTGACCGTCGAGGCGGTATTTTTCCGGGATGTCGCTGACAGAAGGGAACAGATTGCCAAGGATGTTTGCTGTGGTCATGTCGCTACCCCGTGTTGATGTCCGTATACAGATCAAAAAGTCTTTACAGGTTATACGCCTGAATACGCCGAAATTTAAACCCGCCAATGTCACGCAGATCCCCAGAGCAGAGCTCTGACTGGTTTATGAAATCCACTGTGGGAGCGAGCTTGCTCGCGAATGCGTCCTTTCAACTGACATCCTCATTGCTGACACACCGCATTCGCGAGCAAGCCCGCTCCCACAGTTGAATCGGGTTGCCTGAACACTCTCTACTGGCCCCGTTTGCCCCCCTCGTTGTCCGGCATTGCCCTCAACCCGTTGCCGTGCCTGCCTTAAGGTGTGATCACAACAAAAAGCGATGCCATCCTCGAGGATCGTTATGCGGGCAATCCGACTTACTTTACTGCTGGCGCTGATGATGACGCTGTGCGGCTGCGACGAAAAATCCGCACCGCCGGCGACCACTCACAATGCTACTCCCACCGACCCGGTACTGGCGCAGATCTACGCCAACAGCTGCCAGCTCTGTCACGCCAATCCCGCCGCCAACGCACCATTGACCGGTGACCGCCAAGCCTGGGAGCCGCGCATCCGCCAAGGCACCGACACGCTGCTCGACCATGCCATCAACGGCTACAACGGCATGCCGCCGATGGGCCAGTGCGTCGAGTGCAGCGAAGAACAATTCCTGCAACTGATCGGCTTCATGGCCGATCAGCCCCTCCCACAATAAGGGCGCGCGCATGAGCATGGATCTGACACGGCGTCAGTTGTTGCAACGGGCAAGCATCGTCGGCGCGTTCACCGCACTGGCGGCCAACCCCGCGCTGGGGCAATTGATGCGCGCCCCGCGGCTGATTCCCTGGCGCAACTGGTCGGGCGGGCAAAGTTGTCTGCCGGCGGCGCGGCTGGCGCCGAAGAATCTCGATGAACTGAGCGCTGCGATTCGCCAGGCCCAAGGCAAAATCCGCCCGGTCGGTTCGGCACATTCGTTCAGCGCCCTGGTGCCCACCGACGGCACGCTGCTGTCGCTCAGCTACTTCACCGGTTTGCTCGACCACGACCCGAAAACCTTGCAGGCAGAATTCGGCGCCGGCACGCCGATGTCACGCATGGGCGTGCCGCTCAAGGACATCGGTCAGGCCCTGCAGAACATGGCCGATATCGACTACCAGACCCTCGCCGGGGCGATTTCCACCTCGACCCATGGCACCGGCAAAACCTTTCAGTCGTACTCGGCACACGTCTGCGGCCTGCAACTGGTGACGGCCAGCGGCGAGGTGCTGGACTGCGACAGCCAGCGTCACCCCGAAGTGTTCAACGCCGCGCGGGTGTCCCTCGGCGCATTGGGCGTGGCGACGAAAATCCGTCTGCAAAACCGCCCGGCCTATCGTCTGCGCGAACGCCAGTGGATCGCCAAGACCGAAGAGCTGCTCGAAGACCTCGACAAGAACACTCGGGAAAACCAGCACTGGGAAATGCTCGTGGTCACCCATTCCGATTACGCCTTGTCCATCGCCCTCAACGAAACCGGGGACCCGGCCACCCCACCAATCCCGCCCGAAGAGGAGGGCGGTAACGAGTTCGTGACCCTGATCGAGAAGATCGACAAGTACGGCAGCGACTTTCCCGAGCTGCGCCGCACGCTGCTCAACAGCCTGCGGCACCTGGCGAGTTTCGATGATCGGGTCGGCGACTCGTTTGACATCTACGCCAACGTGCGCACCGTGCGCTTCAACGAGATGGAATACTCGGTGCCCGCCGAACACGGCCCGGCGTGTCTGCGGGAAATCCTCAAACTGATTCAGGACAAGGACCTGCGCACCTGGTTTCCCATCGAGTACCGCTACGTCAAGGCCGACGACATTCCGCTGAGCATGTTCGAGGGCCGCGACAGCTGTTCGATCTCGGTGCACCAGCATTACCAGATGGATCATCACAACTTCTTCGCCGCGGTCGAGCCGATCTTCTGGAAGTACAACGGCCGCCCGCACTGGGGCAAATTGCACACGCTCAACGCGAAGAATCTGCAACCGCTGTACCCGCGCTGGCGCGAATTTGTTGACGTACGTCAAGCGCTGGATCCGAGCGGACGTTTTCTCAACGCGCATCTGGAGTCGATTTTGGGGGTGAGCTGATGGCGGTCAATCGACGTAGTTTTCTTCTGGGCACACTGGGTGTCGGCGCTTTATTGGTGGGCGTGGGCGCCTGGCTGCGGCCGGGTGATCGCGGTGCGCCGTACAGCGAGTATTTCCGCGCGCTGAATAAAGAACTGAAGGACAAAGGCCCGATGCGCCCGGTGCTGCTGATCGATCTGGATCGCCTCGATCACAACATCGACGTGGTGATGCAGTCGGTCAAACGTGGCGGCAAGCAATTGCGTCTGGTGGAAAAATCCCTGCCGTCTCCGGGGTTGTTGAGCTACATCGCACAACGGGCCGGGACGCAAAAACTCATGTCGTTTCATCAGCCGTTTCTCAATCACGATGCGCTCACGTTTCCCCGGTCCGACATCTTGCTCGGCAAGCCGTTGCCAGTGCGCTCAGCCGAGCTGTTCTATCAAACTCACAAAGGCCCGTTCGACCCTTCCAGGCAGTTGCAATGGCTGATCGATAACCCCGAACGTCTGCAGCAATACCT
Organism: Pseudomonas sp. GM30; assembly: GCF_000282275.2. Taxonomy (NCBI): domain Bacteria; kingdom Pseudomonadati; phylum Pseudomonadota; class Gammaproteobacteria; order Pseudomonadales; family Pseudomonadaceae; genus Pseudomonas; species Pseudomonas sp. GM30. Next base: position 114,036 of record NZ_AKJP02000032.1, read on the forward strand.
GGCGTTGGCGCAGGGGCTCGGCACGCGGATGCGCATCAACATCGAACTGGACGTCGGCCTGCATCGCGGCGGGGTCAGTGATGTGAATGTGTTGGGGCAGATGCTGACGCTGATCAGCGCCAACTCGCAGCGCTTGGAGTTCGCCGGGTTCATGGGCTACGACCCGTTCGTGGGCATGGGCGTGCCGGGGATTCTCGGATCGCCCGAGGAGCTGTTCGCCAAGGTCATGCTGATTTATCAGCGCTGCGTCGATTTCACCCGCCAGCAGTTTCCGGTGTTGTGGAACGAAAACCTGTGCCTGAACACCGCCGGCAGCCCGAGTTACCGCATCCACGAAAACGAGACGCTGAGCACCGAGGTGTCGGTGGGCACGGCGATGCTCAAACCGACGCATTACGACTTGCCGTCGCTGGCTGAGCACGTGCCGGCGACCTACATCGCCACGCCAGTGCTGAAGAGCACCGGTGCGGTGAACATCCCGGCGCTGGACGACAAGTCGAAGTTGTTCTCGTGGTGGGACGCCAACCAGCGCCAAACCTTTTTCATTTACGGCGGCAACTGGATGGCCGAGTTCGAATCGCCCGCCGGTTTGCAGAGTAATGGCGTGTATGGCCGCAGTTCGAATCAGGAGATGGTCAACGGTTCGAATGCCGTGGGCCTGACCGTTGAAGATCAAGTGTTCCTGCGACCCACCCAGACCGAAGCCGTGCTCCTGCAATTCGGCGATCTGCTGGCGGTGCGTGGCGGCAAGATCGTCGACACCTGGCCGGTCTACACCTGACCCAAAAACACCTCAGATCCCCCTGTGGGAGCGGGCTTGCTCGCGAAAGCGTCCTGTCAGTCAGCATCTATTTGACTGGCACACCGCATTCGCGAGCAAGCCCGCTCCCACAGTTTGATTTGTGTGCCGCTCACACCCTCTGTAATGAAGCTTTTATGACAAAAGTTCGGTAGCACATAGCCAGTCCGGTCATGCCTATGTAACGCGCTTGAGGGGCCCAACGGGGCGCTTTTCACAAGCCGAGGCGGGACGCCGGGAGTGAGGCAATGGGGACTATGGAACGCTACTCGAAAGTGGGCATGCAGGAACTCGATCAGCGCCTGTCGAAGATCGTCGAGGCCGCGCGCAAGAAGCCGGTTTCGGTGTATCGCTACGGCGCGCCGTGGGTCTGGATCGTGTCGCAGGATGACTGGCAGGGCGCCTTGAAAGAGGTCTCCAGCTACATTCCGCCCGGCCATTCGCTGGTGTTGCTGCGCCCGCAGATCGACGACTTGCTCGATGCCCACCAAGGCCTGCTGCACGAACTCAATGCCGAACCGGGCATGCTCATCCCCGCGCAAACCGTCATGCACATCCTGCTCCTGCAACTGCTGTATTCGGTGCCCAGCGAGCAGCAACTGTATGAACAACTCAATTACAACCTGCTGTTTCGCTGGTTCGTCGGCCTGGGCCTGAACCAGAAAGTCTGGAGCTTCAACGTCCTCAGTCGCGACATCGCCACGCTGCTCAACAACCCGCGTGCGGTGCAGCTTATCCAGAAAATCATCGGCGAAGTGTTCTGCGGTGCCTTGCTGCAAATGCCCGAGTTCTCCTTGAACTTCGCGCTGCTGCACACCTGGCTCGGCAAGCACAGCGGTGCCTCGACAGTCAGCAACTGACGCAACACACAAGGCGCGCGACAGCGCCAACAGGTCATCGCGAATTCAGGGGGTAGTGTGGATCAGATTTTCACGTCACGGCTGGCGCTGTGGGGCTGGCTGCTGGTGATGGCCGGCGCGCAACCGGCATTCGCCGAAGAGGCTGCCGAAGCTGCTGCGCCGCAACGTCTGGTGGACGTCAACGAATACTTCGTGCGCGGCAACACCGTGCTCGACGCCCGGGCGATCGAAGAGGCGGTGTACCCGTTTCTCGGCCCGCAAAAAGCCATGACTGACATCGAAGGCGCCCGCGATGCGTTGCAGAAGGCTTATCAGGAGCGCGGCTACCAATCGGTGTTCGTCGAGTTGCCGGAGCAAGCGGTGGCCGACGGCATCGTCTATCTGCAAGTCAGCGAAACCAAGGTCGGCCGGGTGCGTGTGGTTGGGGCCAAACACTATTCGCCGCTGGACATCCGCGACAACGTCCCGGCGCTGAAAGAAGGCGAGGTGCCGGACTTCGCCAAGGTTCAGGGCGAACTGGCGCAGCTGAATAAAACCCCGGGCCGCCAGGTTATGCCGCTGGTGCGCGAAGGTCAGCGCCCCGGCACCATGGACGTCGATTTGCAGGTTGAAGACCAGAACCCGTGGAGCGCCAGTGTCGGCCTCAACAACGACTACAGCGCCGACACCGAGAAGCTGCGCGCCGTGACCAGCCTCGGCTACAACAACCTCTGGCAACTCGGCCACAGTATCAACCTGACCTACTTCACCGCACCGCAGGATACCGACAACGCCAAGGTCTGGTCGGCTTCCTACACCGCACCGCTGACCGAGCGCTGGAGCGTGCAGTTCTCCGGTTATCAGTCCGACAGCAACGTCGCCACCATCGGCGGCAGCAACGTGCTGGGCAAGGGCCATTCCTACGGGGTGTCGGCCATTTATACGCTGCCGTCCAGCGGCAACTGGTCGAACTCGCTGTCGGCCGGCATCGACTTCAAGGACTTCGACGAACGCCTGACCCTGTCCGGCGAGAGCGACAAGGTGCCGCTGAAATACGCGCCCTTCACCTTCGCCTACAACGGCTTTCGTTACACCGAAAAGAGCCAGCTCGGCCTCGGCCTGAGCCTGGTGGCGGCTACCCGCAGCATCTTCGGTTACGGCAGTTCCGACGAAGACTTCGACTACAAACGCTACCGCGCCAATCCGAGCTTCGCCGTGCTCAAGGGCGACAGCAACTTCACCTGGACCTTCGACAACGACTGGCAGAGCGCGAGCAAAGGCGCGTTCCAATTGGCGTCGGGGCCACTGGTCTCCAACGAACAGTTTTCCGCCGGCGGCGCTACTTCCGTACGCGGCTATCTGGCGGCGGAACGCACCGGCGATGACGGCGTGCTGCTCAGTCAGGAACTGCGCACGCCGTCGCTGGCGAAATACGCCGGCAGCTGGATGCAGGAATGGCGCTTCTACGCCTTTGCCGAAGGCGCGCAACTGTATCTGCGCGACGAGTTGCCGGATCAGGACGCCAGTTACGCCCTGGCCAGCGTCGGCCTCGGCACCCGCGCCAGCCTGAGCAAATGGCTGTCCGGCAGCCTCGACTGGGGTTATCCGCTACTCGAAGGGCCGAACACCTCGAAGCAGGAATCGCGCCTGCACTTCAACCTTCAAGCCACTTTCTAAAGGAGCACGTTCATGCAGCGCCTCATTCTTTCGTTGTTGATCTGCCTGGGCTTCGTGCTCCCGGCCACGGCGCAGGCCTGGTGGCAGGACGACTGGCATTACCGCAAACAGATCGCCGTCGACACCACGCCGCAGGGCGCCGGGATCAATCAGGCCCTGGGCCGCACTGCGCTGCTGGTGCGCCTGCACACCGGCAATTTCACCTTCGATGGCGTCAAGGAAGACGGCGCGGATTTGCGCTTCGTCGCCGCCGATGACAAGACCGTGCTCAACCACCAGATCGAAAGCTTCGATGCGTTGATGGGCATGGCGCTGATCTGGGTCGATGTGCCGAATGTCGAGGGCGGCCAGCGTCAGGACATCTGGATGTACTACGGCAACCAGAAGGCCCCGGCCACCGGCAACGGCCAGTTGACGTTCGATCCGAATTACACCGCGCTGTATCACTTCGACGGCGCCACCGGCACCCCGGCCAAGGACACCACCGCTTACGGCAACACCGCACAAAGCGCCACCGGCGCGGCGATTGACGGCGTGGTCGGGCGCGCCTTGCAGTTCAGCGGTCAGCCGTTGCTGCTGCCGGCCAGCCCATCGTTGCAGCACAACGCGGGCAGCGCGTTCACCTTCAGTGCCTGGCTGCGGCTGGATCAGGCCAGTGGCGAGCAACTGATTCTGGCCCGCCGCGAAGGCGCCAACAGCCTGCTGGTCGGGGTCAATCAAGGCGTGCCGTTTGTGGAAATCGACGGCCAGCGCGCCGTGGCCACTCAGCCGCTGAATCCGGGTCAATGGCAGCACGTCGCGCTGACCGCCGAAGGTTCGAAAGTCAGCCTGTACATCAACGGTCGTGAGAGTGCGACCCTCGCGCAAGCGATGCCGGCGTTCAATTCGGTGATGGCGATTGGCGGCGATCTGGCCGCGGGTCCTTTCCAGCCTTTTGTGGGTGCCATCGACGAACTGCGTCTGTCGAAAGTCGCCCGTCCGGCAGCGTTGCTGCTGGCCGATGCGACCTCGCAGGGCGCCGAATCGAAACTGGTGGCCTACGGTGTCGACGAAGAGCAGTCCGGTTTCGGTTTCGGCAGCCTCGGTTTCCTGCTTAACGCCGTACCGGTCGACGCCTGGGTGATCATCGCCGTGCTGGTGCTGATGATGTTCCAGTCGTGGATCATCATGCTGCGCAAGAACCGCACCCTCAGCCGCGTGAGCAAGGCCAACGAAGACTTCCGCGAGCAGTTCGCCAAGGTCGGCACCCGTCTGGAAATGTTTGCTGACGACGCGCAACTGGCCCAGCGTCTGCAGCATTCGCCGCTGTGGCGCCTGTACGCGGTGGCGGTCAAGGAAATCCGCACCCGCCGTGAGCAGGGCGCCGATACCTCTTCGGTGTCCGCGGCAACCATTGAAGCGATCCGCTGCTCGATGGACGGCGTGCGCACTCGCGAGAACCAGGCCCTCAGCTCGAAACTCTCGACCCTGTCCAACGCCATCGCCGGCGGCCCGTACATCGGCCTGCTCGGCACCGTGCTGGGGATCATGGTGGTGTTCCTCGGCACGGCCATGGCCGGCGACGTCAACATCAACGCCATCGCCCCGGGTATGGCCGCAGCCTTGCTGGCCACCGCCATGGGCCTGTTCGTCGCGATCCCGGCGCTGTTTGGCTACAACCGCCTGATCACCCGCAACAAGGAAGTCAGCGCCGACATGCGCGTGTTCGTCGACGAGTTCATCACCCGTCTGGCGGAGATGCACGGCGAAGGCCAGTCCAGCGAAGCGGCGCATCAGCGCGGCCATCACGCCAACCACTCCGTACCGGCCTGAGGAGCACCGACATGGCGTCTGTAAATGCCTCCCACGACGATGACGAAGATGCAGCGGTGGACAGCATCAACATCACCCCATTGGTCGACGTGCTGATGGTGGTGCTGGTGATGTTCATCCTCACCGCCACCGCGCAGGTCTCGGGGATCCAGATCAACCTGCCCAAGGCCAGCGCCTCGGTGTCGCTGTCGGAGGCGAAGACCAAGGCGATTTCGGTCAACGACGGCGGTCAGGTGTTTCTCGACGCCTACCCGGTGACCCTGGCCGAGCTGGACGAACGCCTGCGCATCGAGAAGGCGCAGAGCCCGGACTTCCCGGTGATCGTGCGCGGCGACGCCACGGTGCAGTACCAGAAGGTCATTGAAGTGCTGGATCTGTTGCGCCGGCTCGAACTGTCCCAGGTCGGTCTGGTGACCGGCAAACCGACGCAGGGCTGAGTGATGACCGCACAACTCCCGATCGAGCCGCTGCCGGTAAAGCGTTCGCCGTTGCGCTACGTGAAGTGGGGCGCCGGGCTGCTGCTCGGCGCGCTCGCTGCGTGGTTCCTCTGGCAGTGGGCCAATGACATGAGCGGCGTACGCCGTGAAGCGCCGAAGGTGCCGACCATCATCCCGTTGCCGCCACCGCCGCCGCCACCTCCGGAAAAACCACCGGAGCCGGAAACCCCGGTGGAAGAAAAAGTCGTCGAGCCCGAACCGACGCCCGAGCCACAGGAGGTCAAGCCTGAGGAAGAGGCGCCGCCATCGCCGGCGGACGATCTGGCCAACCCGATGCAAATGGACGGTGACGCGCAGAGTGGCAACGACGCGTTCAACATCGGCGCGGGCAAGGGCGGCGGCATGGCCGGGGCGGGTGGCGGACGTTTGGGCACCGGCACTTACAGCCAGTTCCTCGCGTTCACTTTCCAGAAGCTGCTGCGCGAGAACCCCGACTTGCGCAACCTGGCGTTCTCGCTGCAGGCCGATGTGTGGCTGAGCAGCGTCGGCGAAATCATCCGGGTCGAGCTGGTCAAGTCCAGCGGCAAGCCCGAGATCGACACTCAGGTGCTGGCCGCATTGCGCAACGCGCCGCACCTGAGCGAACGGCCACCGGCCTCCATCACCTTGCCTGTGCGCCTGTCCCTGCAAGGGCGGCGTCCGGGTTAACCGAATTCATAAAGCTGTATGAAAAGGAGTTGTGTGCAGATGATTTCCAACGTGAATCGATTGTCCCTGGCGGTCGGCATGGTCATCGCGACCCTGGTCGGTCAGGCCGCGGCAGCGCCTGCGCCCTCGGAGAACGCCACGATCAATCTGATCCGCTTGCTGGTCGAGCAGGGCATTCTGAAACAGGACAAGGCCGACGCGCTGATCGCCCAGGCGCAGAACGAAGCGGCGCAGGTCAAGCAGGCCGCCGCGTCCACAGCGGTCGCAGCCGGACCGGTGGCCGCACCGGGTGATGTGCGCGTGCAGTACGTGCCAGCGGCAGTGCGTGACCAGATCCGCGATCAGGTCAAGGCCGAAGTCATGGCCACCGCCAAGCAGGAAAACTGGGCCGCGCCCAACACCTTTCCAGACTGGGCTTCGCGCATCAGCTTCGATGGCGACATCCGCCTGCGCGATGAATCGCGTTACTACTCGGGCAGCAACAGCAACGAAATCGTCGACTTCGCCAAACTCAACAACAACGGCCCGTACGACGTGAACCCCAACAGCAGCACCAATCTGCCGCCGTTGCTCAACACCCGTGAAGATCGCACCAACCAATTCCGCCTGCGCGCACGGCTCGGCATGAAAGCGGTGATCTCGCCGGAATGGACCGCCGGCATCCGCATCGGTACCGGCTCGGACAACAACCCGGTGTCGACCACGCAGAACCTCGGCGGTGGTTTCGCCAAGAAAGACATCTGGCTCGACCAGGGTTACCTGAACTGGAAACCCACCGACGAGCTGACCCTGACCGGCGGGCGCTTCGCCAACCCGTTCATGTCCACCGACATGCTGTATTCCAACGACCTGAACTTCGATGGCGTGGCGGCGATTTTCGACCACAAGCTCAATCGCGACTGGGGGGTGTTCGGCACCGTCGGCGCGTTCCCGGTGGACTACACCAACGACACCACCACCAGCAACGGTTTCGACAAGGAAGAAAGCGACAACAAGTGGCTGTACGGCGCGCAGCTCGGCGCCAAGTGGGCGATCAACAGCAACAACCGCCTCAAAGGTGCGCTGGCCTACTACCGCTTCGACGACATTCAGGGCCAGCGCTCCAGCCCTTGCGAACCGTGGGCCGGCGCCCCGGGCTGCGACACCGACGGCACTCGGGCGGCGTTCATGCAGAAGGGCAACAGCGTATTCCTGCTGCGCGACATCACGCCGAACCCGGCCAACCCGACCACCACGCCGCAGCCGCAATTCGTCGGCCTGGCGTCGGAGTTCAACCTGCTCGACCTGAACCTGGTGTGGGATGCAGATCTGCCGCAAGACTTCAAGCTGCGCAGCCAGGGCAACTACATCCACAACCTCGGTTACGACGAAGGCGACATGCGCAAGCGCTCCGAGGGGCAGATCGTCAACAACCTCAACAGCAACGGCGAGATCGAAAGCGGCGCCAATGCGTGGATGGTGCAGTTCACCCTCGGCAACGCGCTGGACCTGAAGAAGCAGGGCGACTGGAACCTGTTCGCCGGCTACAAGTACATCCAGCCGGACGCCTTGCCCGACGGCTTCAACGATTCCTCGTTCCACCTCGGCGGCACCAACGCCAAGGGCTATTTCCTCGGTGGCAATTACGGTCTGGCGAAGAACGTCTACGCCACCGGCCGCTGGCTGAGCACCGAGGCGGTGTATGGCGCGCCGTTCGACATCGACGTCTTGCAGCTTGAGATCAACACGCGCTTCTAAGGCGCCGGGAGTACGGTCATGCACGCACGAGTTTTTCTGTTGGGGCTGAGTTTTTTCATCGCACACGGCGCGCATGCCGAAGGCATGGAAGAGCGTCTGCGTACCCAGTTGCGCAGCACCACTCAGCAGTTGCAGGCCCTGCAAAGTCAGCAGGCTCAGGCCAGCGCCGCGCAACTGGCGGCGCAGAACGAAGCCAAGGCCGCGCAGGCGCAGATCAAGCAATTGACCGCCGAACTGGCCAAGGCCAAAGGCCTCGCCGAGCAGTTGGCCGGCCAGCAGCAGAATCTGCACAGCCAGGCCCAGGCGCAAGTGGCCGCCAGCAACGAGCAGGTCGGCAAGTTCAAGAAGGCCTACGACGAGTTGCTGGTCATGGCCCGTGCCAAAGAGGCAGAACGGTCTAAGCTTCAAGCGCAATTGGCTGAACGTGACACACAAGTGCAGCAATGTTCAGTCAAGAATCAGCAGATGTACGGCGTCGCCAAGCAGATCCTCACCGCCTACGAAAAAATCGATGTCGCCGAGGTGATGAAGATCCGCCAGCCCTTTGCGGGCAGCGCCCGGGTCAAGTTCGATGAGCTGGCCCAGGGGTTTGGTGACGAGCTTTACAAGACTCAATTCGACGCGCCGCAAGCCGCGCTCTCGCACTGATAAACAAGGAAGAAGTCATGACTCAATTGATCAGCCATGTGTCCCCACAATCCCTGACCGACGTCCTGCAAGCCGCCGGTTATCGCGTCAACCAGACCGAACAGAACGGCATCGTGCAGTTGCTCAGCGCCAGTCAGGGCATCGGTTACGCCGTGCGTTTCGGCAACCCGGCGGTGGAGCAGGGCAGCTACGTCGACTTCACGTTCAGCTGTGCGCTGCGGGTGCAAGGTGAGTTGCCACAAGGTGTGGCCGAACAGTGGAACGCCACCCGGCGTTTTGCGCGGTTGTCGTTGCAGGGCGAATTTCTGGTGATGGAAATGGACGTGGTGCTGGCGGCCGGTGTGAGCAGCGATCACCTGCGCGGCAATCTGGAATTGTGGGATCGCCTGTTGCAGGAGTTCATCGTCTACCTGCGTGATTTCAGCCAGGCCGCGCAAGCCTCGCCGGCTAAAGTCGCTACCGCTGAGCAAGAGGAAGTCGCGCTGTGAAAAAGCCTGCCATGGTGATCGGCGCCGGGGCAGTGGCGCTGTTGGTGGTAGCCGTGGCGCTGGTGCTGCGACCGGGCACTGACCCGGTTGCCGCCCAGCAATCGTCGCCGTTGGCGGCGGTTGCTGCGGGACCGGCGGTAGCGCGACTGGGCAATCAGCAGGTGACGCCGCAGGAGTTGCAGGCGTTGCTGGCGACATTGCCACCGGCAAGCGCCGAACAACTGCGCGGCAACCGTGAAGCGCTGGAACGCTGGATTCGTGCGCGGCTGGCGGAGAAAGCGGTGCTGGAACAGGCCGATGCTCAGGGCTGGGCGCAGCGCCCGGACGTGGTGCGGCAAACCCGCGCGGCCAGCGAACAGATCGTGTTTCGCGATTACCTGCGCTCGGTGAGCACGGTGCCGGCGGACTACCCGAGTGCGGCCGAGCTGCAACAGGCGTACGACGCTGGCAAGGCCAACTGGCAGACGCCGGCGTTGTATCGGGTGAGCCAGATTTTCCTCGCGGTGCCGGATGCCCAGAGCGCAGATACCGTGCGCAAGCAGGCGACCGAGCTAAGCAAGAAAGCCCAGGGCACGCCGGCGGATTTTGCCGCGCTGGCGACTCAGTATTCGCAGGACCGGCAGACTGCCGAACGTGGCGGCGACACCGGGCTGCAACCGTTGCAGCAACTGGTGCCGGAGGTACGGGGTGCGGTGGCGAAATTGAAGGTCGGTGCGGTGTCCGAGCCGGTGCAGAGCGCGGCGGGTTTCCATGTGATCAAACTCACCGAACAGCAACCGGCACGTGCTGCGACCCTCGACGAGCTGCGCGATCAACTGACCCAGGCCTTGCGTGCGCAACGTCAGGAGCAGATTGCTCAGGCGTATCTGGACGGGATGCTCAATACCGCGACGCTGAGTATCGATGGGGCTGAGCTGAACAAAGTCCTCGAAACCAACAATTAGAGCACTGGCACACCACAAAACCTGTAGGAGTGAGCCTGCTCGCGATAGCGGTGTGTCAGGCAAAAAGATGTCAGCTGTGCCGACGCCATCGCGAGCAGGCTCACTCCTACAAGGGATCTACGCAATGTCTAAATACAAAGATCGACAGGGAGTCATCGATGTCATTCACCGAACCCGCAGGACGACAGGGTAGCCCCGATTACCGCTGGGCACAGGGCGAGCGCGAGCCGTGGCTGGCGCAAGCCGCGACCATCGATGCCGACGTCGCGCAATATTTTCTGGTCAGTGCCCGTTGCGGCTGTTTCATGCAGGCGGCGCGCAGCCTCAACGTGCGTTCGACCTTGTTGCGCAAACAACTGGCGCAGCTTGAGCAGGAGCTGCAGCACTCGCTGTTCAGCTTTCAGGGCAGCGCCCTGAGCCTGACCCGCGAAGGTCAGCAACTGCAGGCACAACTGGTCGCACTGGCTCACGAGCGAAAATTGCCGGTAGTCGAACAGCCACTGATCCGCCTGGCGGTTGCCGAGTCGATCCTGCATGACATCCTCGGCCGCGACCTGATCGCACTGCTGCGCCGCAATGCCAGCGTCCGTTTGGAGATCATTGCGCTGGACAGTGAACTTTCATTGCGCGCCGTCAGTGCCGACGTGGTGCTGTGGCTGGCCCATGGCGACACCCCGAGCCCCGGCCCGACCTTCGCCACCAGTCAGCCGCAGGCCCTGGCGCGCCTGGATTACCTGCCGCACATCGCCAAACGCTATTCCCGGGTCACCGCGCGCCCGGCGAGTGCCGATGATCTGAGCGATTTCATGCTGGTGCAATGGCAGCACGACCGGCAGATCGACAGCTTCCGGCCGTGGAATGAACTGGTCGAACAACGTCTGGCCGGCGTGGTGCAGATGCAGTCTTATGAACTGATGCTGGAAATGATCCGCTGCAGCGCTTGCATTGGTTTATTGCCGGCGTACATGAGCCGCTTTGATCGCGGGCTGATTGCGCTGCCGGGGCTGTTTGACGAGCCGATGCAGTTGCAGGCATGGCTGGCGGTCAACGCTGATTCCCGGGACGTCGCCGAAGTGCAAACCCTGGTCGAACTGATCCAGCACACCTTCAACGAACGCCAGGAATGGTTCCAGACCTGACCTGCGTACGCCATACAGTTTGTATGCGTCGGTCTTTGCGGTTTAGAGTGATTGGCCACACATCGATCCAGGAAGGATCCGCCATGCCCGACCACAACCCCGCCATCACCCTCGAACGCTTCAACGAATCGCATATCGAGGCCGTCACCGCGCTGTACAACGATCCGGCCGTGACTCGCCAGGTGCTGCAGATGCCGTTTCAGTCCACTGAGATCTGGCGCCAGCGGTTGCTGGCAGAGAACGAGCGGATGATCAAACTGGTGGCGCTGCATCAGGGCACGGTGGTCGGTCATCTCGGGCTGGAAAACTATTCACGGATCCGCCGCGCCCACGCCGGCAGTGTCGGCATGGCGGTCGCCGTGGCGTGGCAGGGCAAGGGTGTCGGGTCGAAACTGCTGGCGGCGGCGCTGGACGTGGCCGACAACTGGATGAACCTGCACCGGGTCGAACTCTCGGTGTACGCCGACAACGAGGCGGCCATCGGTCTGTACCGCAAGTTCGGTTTCGAGAACGAAGGCCTGTTCCGTGACTACGCGGTGCGCGACGGGCAATGGGTCGACACCCTGAGCATGGCCCGTCTGCGTCGTCGATAAGCCAAAAAATCCTGTGGGAGCGTGGCTTGCCCGCGAAGAGTCACCGCGGTTTTTCAGGTATTACGCGTCATCGTTCTTCGCGGGCAAGCCACGCTCCCACAGGTTCTGTGGAGTCAGACGCCGAGCGCAAACGCCACCGCCGACTGCGCATGCAGTTCGGTGGTGTCGAGCAGGGGCAGGGCGCTGTGTTCGGGTTTGACCAGCAGACCGATTTCCGTGCAGCCGAGGATGATCGCCTGGGCGCCGCGCGCGGTCAGTGATTCGATCACCTGTTGATAGGTTCTGCGCGATTCGTCACTGATCACCCCGACGCACAATTCGTCGTAGATGATCCGGTGCACGTCCTTGCGCTCGGCGGCGTCCGGCACCAGTACCGTCAAACCCTGCGCAATCAGCCGTTGCTTGAGAAAGTCCTGCTCCATGGTGAACGCCGTGCCGAGCAGGCCGACTGTGCGTGCATCAATCGCCAATGCTGCCTGCGCCGCCGGTTCGGCAATGTGCAGGAACGGAATGCTGATCGCCGCCTGAATCTGTTCTGCGACCTTGTGCATGGTGTTGGTACACAGCACCACGCAATCGGCGCCGCCGGCCTGCAGCCTGCGTGCGGCATCCACCAGAATCGCCGCCGCATCGTCCCAACGCCCGACGTGCTGGGCCTGCTCGACCGGGCCGAAGTCGACGCTGTACATCAGGATTTGCGCCGAGCGCAGCGGGCCGAGGCGGTCGCGGACCTGCTGATTGATGAGTCGATAGTATTCAGCGCTGGACTCCCAGCTCATGCCGCCGATCAGGCCGATGGTACGCATTGAAATTCCTCGAACAATGGCCCGTATTGGAAAAGTCGGGCTCCGGCCGAGTGTCCATCGGTTCAATGACGGATGCCAGTACAAAGCAACTGTACCGTTGATCCTGTTGCCAAGTGTCCCGGTGCTGGCGATCGAGGTTTAACGTACGCCGGCGCCTCGATCTGTCACTATCGACTATCGCAGGCTCTCCCCGAGGAACGTACCGATGAACGACGTACAACAACTGGGCGAAATGCTTCGTCACTATGCCGAGAGTGAAGCGCACAAGAAGCAACTGTTCGAAACCCAGTCGCAGACCTGGACCGCACGGATCAGCGAGCTGTTCGGCCAGATCCAGCAATGGCTGGAGCCGGTGCAGGCGCCGAACCTGCTGGAGGTGAGCCGCGAGGCTTACGTCGCGTTCGGGCCAAGCACGCCGGTGGAAACCTCGACCTTCAAGACCGAGAAACTGAGCATCGTGATCGCCGGCAAACCGGTGGAATTCGTGCCGGACGTGATGGGCAGCGCCGGGCAGATTTCCCTGGCGGTGATGGGCCTGACGGCGGCGCGCTACGGCAGCATTTCGCTGGTCGGTTTGCCGAGCGGTGAGTGGCAATGGCGCAAGACCAATGGCCTGAAGGATCCGGACACCTTTGCGTTCGATGCGGACTTTCTCGCGCAGCAGCTGCAGAGCCTGATTCCACGCGATCGCAGCTGATATCAGGGCTTCACCCATTTCCCATTGTGGGAGCGGGCTTGCTCGCGAAGGCGGCAGCCCATTCGACATTGATGGCGACTGATAGACCGCTTTCGCGAGCAAGCCCGCTCCCACAGGGGATTGAGGGCGATCCTACATATCGAGGTTGATCCAGCCCGGTTTCGCCTCTTCCGGCGCCACCGCATTCACGGGTTTACCCGTCGCCAGTTCCACCCGCCGTGCCACTTCCGGATCATCAGCAAACGGCACCATGCTCGCGTCATCGAGGCTTTCAGTCGTCTGATGGCGCAGGCAGTACTCCACCGCCAGCCACAGAAACACCACCCCCAACACATTCAAGAAAATCTCCATCCTCTTCGGCTCCCTGCCTCAGGCGATCTGCGCCTGGCTGCGTGCCAGCGCCACGTCGGCGACCCGCACCGTGCGCCAGACGTTGTAGGCCATCAGCAGCATGCCGCTGAGGAAGAACACCCCGCCGGCAAAGCGCACGATGAAGCCCGGATGACTGGCCTGCAGTGCTTCGACGAACGAGTAGGTCAGCGTGCCGTCCTCGTTGATCGCGCGCCACATCAGGCCCTGGGTGATGCCGTTGACCCACATCGAGGCGATGTACAACACCGTGCCGATGGTCGCCAGCCAGAAATGCAGGTTGATCAGCGGCGTGCTGTACATCTGCTCGCGGCCAAAGACTTTCGGCACCATGTGATACGTCGCGCCGAAGGTGATCATCGCCACCCAGCCCAAGGCCCCGGCGTGAACGTGGCCGATGGTCCAGTCGGTGTAGTGGGAGAGGGCGTTGACGGTTTTGATCGCCATCATCGGCCCTTCGAAGGTCGACATGCCGTAGAACGCCAGCGACAGCACCAGGAAGCGCAGGATCGGGTCGGTGCGCAATTTATGCCAGGCACCGGACAAGGTCATCATGCCGTTGATCATCCCGCCCCAGCTCGGCGCCAGCAGGATCAGCGACATTGCCATGCCCAGCGACTGCGCCCAGTCCGGCAGCGCGGTGTAGTGCAGGTGGTGCGGGCCGGCCCAGATGTACAGGGTGATCAGCGCCCAGAAATGCACGATCGACAACCGGTACGAATACACCGGGCGATTAACCTGTTTCGGCACGAAGTAATACATCATCCCGAGGAAGCCGGTGGTCAGGAAGAAACCCACCGCGTTATGCCCGTACCACCACTGCACCATGGCATCGGTGGCCCCGGAATACACCGGATAGGATTTGAACCAGTCCACCGGGATCGACAGGTGATTGACCACGTGCAGCATGGCGATCACCAGAATGAACGCGCCGAAGAACCAGTTGCCGACGTAGATATGCTTGGTCTTGCGCTGCACCACCGTAGTGAAAAACACGATGGCGTACGCGACCCAGACCACCGCCATCCACACCGCGCCGGAAAATTCGATCTCGGCGTATTCCTTGGTGGTGGTGTAGCCCAGCGGCAGGGTGACCAGCATGATCACGATCACCGATTGCCAGCCCCAGAAGGTGAAGGCGGCGAGTTTGTCCGAGTACAGCCGCACCTGGCAGGTGCGCTGTACCGCGTAGTAACTGGCGGCGAATTGCGCGCTGCCGGCGAAACCGAAAATCACCAGACTGGTGTGCAATGGCCGCAAGCGGCCGAAGGTGGTCCAGGGCAGGTCGAGGTTCATGTCCGGCCACACCAGTTGCGAGGCGATCCAGACCCCCATCGCCATGCCCACGACACCCCAGAAAACCGTCGCGATAACGAATTGGCGGACGACCTTGTAGTTATAAGCCTGTCCGATTGTTGCTGTGCTCATGGTCAGTTCATCCACGGTTGCAAAGTCTTGCCAGGCCACCCTGGTCTGGCACGAGCTGCACTGTAGGAACAGCGCCGGAAACAAAACAGGCTCAGGAATCTTTCATTTGTACGGATCAGATTGAAGTGCTGCCTGCGGCGTTCTGCCGCGCCCTGATATGGTTTTTATCGTTTCAGGTGAATCTGTTGCGTGCTGCGCTGCTCGTCCATAGTGCCTTTACGAAAACTGTGGGAGCGAGCTTGCTCGCGAATGCGGTGTGTCAGGCAACTGCATTGTTGGCTGACACACCGCATTCGCGAGCAAGCTCGCTCCCACAGAATTAATTGATGAGGTGGGGCAGGCACATGTACCAATACGACGATTACGACCGCGCACTGGTGTTCGAGCGCGTTGCGCAGTTTCGCGATCAGGTCGAGCGCTTCATGGCTGGCGAGTTGAGCGAAGAAGAGTTCCTGCCGCTGCGTCTGCAAAACGGCCTCTACCTGCAGAAGCACGCGTACATGCTGCGGGTGGCGATTCCTTACGGCACCCTGAGTGCCGAGCAGATGCGTACGCTGGCGAGCATCGCAGCCGATTACGATCGCGGCTACGGCCACTTCACCACGCGGCAAAACCTGCAATTCAACTGGATCGAGCTGGCCCAGGTGCCGGACATCCTTGAACGCCTGGCGCAGGTCAACATGCATGCGATCCAGACCTCCGGCAACTGTGTGCGCAACATCACCACCGAAGCCTTTGCCGGGGTCGCGGCGGACGAGTTGATCGACCCGCGCCCGCTAGCGGAGATCCTGCGGCAATGGTCGACGATCAACCCGGAGTTCCTCTTCCTGCCACGCAAGTTCAAGATCGCCATCTGCTCGGCGAAGCAGGATCGCGCGGCGATCATGATGCATGACATCGGCCTGTATCTTTATCCGGGGCGCGACGGGCAGATGTTGCTGCGGGTGATCGTCGGCGGCGGGTTGGGGCGCACGCCGATCCTTGGTCTGCAGATCCGCGAAGGCTTGCCGTGGCAGCATCTGCTGTCCTATGTCGAGGCGATCCTGCGGGTCTACAACCGCCACGGCCGGCGCGACAACAAGTACAAGGCGCGGATCAAGATTCTGGTCAAGGCGCTGGGCATCGAGGCGTTCGCCAACGAGGTCGAAGAAGAATGGCAACACCTCAAGGACGGCCCGGCGCAGCTGACCGAGGCTGAATACGAGCGGGTCGCCAGAGCGTTCGTGCCGCCGATCTATCACACCCTGGCCGACACCGATCCGGACTTCGGCACGCGCCTGGCCGAAAGCCCGGCGTTCGCCCGTTGGGTCGCGCGCAACGTGCAGCCGCACAAGAAACCGGGCTACACCAGCGTTGTGCTGTCGACCAAACCGGGGCTGAGTGCACCGCCGGGGGATGTCACCGGCCAGCAGATGCTGGCGGTGGCCGACTGGGCGGAGCGCTTCGGTTTCGGCGAGATTCGCATTGCCCACGAGCAAAACATCGTCCTGCCCGACGTGCAAAAGTCCGACCTGTACGAACTCTGGCGACTGGCCTGCGAGCGCAATCTGGGCAGCGCCAACGTCGGCCTGCTGACCGACATCATCGCCTGCCCGGGCGGCGATTTCTGCGCGCTGGCCAACGCCAAGTCGATCCCGATTGCCCAAGCGATTCAGGCGCGTTTCGACAACCTCGATTACTTGCACGACCTGGGCGACATCAGCCTGAACATCTCCGGTTGCATGAACGCCTGCGGCCATCACCACATCGGCAATATCGGCATTCTCGGCGTCGATAAGAACGGCAGCGAGTGGTATCAGATCACCCTTGGCGGCGCGCAGGGCAAGCACAGCGCACTGGGCAAAGTCATCGGCCCGTCCTTCAGCGCGGCTGAGGTGCCGCAGGTGATCGAGCGGATCATCGGCACTTTCGTGCGTTACCGCGAAAGCGAGGAACTGTTTGTCGACACCGTGGCGCGCATTGGCCTGGAGCCGTTCAAGGAGCGGGTCTACCCGAAAGCGCTGGAGGTATCGGCATGAATAATCTGCTGCGCTTGGGGCAGGGTGTTGCGCGGCTGATCGAAGACGATCCGTGGACGCTGATTCGCGAGCCGGAGCAGGGCAGGCCGCAAGGATTGCTGATCCTGCCATTGGCGCACTGGCTGCAGTCGCCCTCGACCCACGCGGTGTGGCTGGGGCCGGACGATGAAGTTGAAAGCGTGGTGCCGTGGCTGGCCTCGCTGCCGCTGATTGCCCTGGATTTCCCGAGCTTCCGCGACGGTCGCGCCTACAGTCAGGCGTATCTGCTGCGCAGCCGGTTTGGCTGGGCCGGCGAGTTGCGGGCGATTGGCGATGTGCTACGTGATCAGCTCAGCCACATGCGTCAGTGCGGGTTCGACAGCTTTGCGGTGCGCGAGGACAAATCGGCTGAAGATGCGCTCAAGGGCTTGGCGGGGATGAGCGTGTTGTACGGGCGCTCGGTGATAGAACCACGCCCCTTGTTCCGTAGACGCTGAAGACTCTGTGGCGAGGGAGCTTGCTCCCGCTGGAGTGCGCAGCACTCCCAAACAGGCATGATGCGGTCCATCAGGTAAAACGCGTTGTCTGGTTTGGGGCGGCTTCGCCACCCGGCGGGAGCAAGCTCCCTCGCCACAGGTGTTTTGCGGTGACATGCAAGGGAAACCCTTACATTCCGCAGCATTCCCGGATTTTTCCTTGGGTCGATGCTGGCCTTTTGGTAGAGTCGCCGTCGCCAGCGGGTTTTCGGCTGGACGACGGAACGAAGAAGGGAGTCTGTTTTGTGACTGCGGGTAAAAAAATCCTCGGTCTCACCGCGTTGCTGTTGATGCTGACGCTGTGGGCCAGTTACTTTTATGTGTTCAAGGAAAACCGCGACGGCCAGTTGGGCGGCGCCGGTGAAAGCACCGCGTGGTGCGGCGCGCCGCCGTCCACCGAAGCGGCGCTGTTGGGCAAGGATCAACTGACCTTGCGCGTGACCAACAACCTGCGCGGCGAGTTCATGCTCAGTGGCTCGCTGGTGGTCTCCGAACGCACATTCAACCGCTACGATCTGGGTCGCAACGAACTGCGCCTGCGCCTGGAACCGTTGCAGTGGTCGTATGGCGTGACGCCGATCTTCCTCGAACAGGTCAAGGTTCAGCCGCTGAGCCGCAACCTCGCCTCGCCGACCAAAAGTGCCTACGCCGAGCTTGAACCACGGCCGATCGGCGTGCAGGGCCAGGTCACCGACTTTCCGTTCGACACCTATCGCTACGGCTACAAACCGGTGCTGTATTACCTCAAGGGCAGCGAGCGCGTCGACCTGCGCTTCAAGAACATCACCACGCTGATGGACATGTCCAACACCTTCACGCCGATCCAGAAGTACAACCGCGTCGAGTACATCAACGAGAAAAACTCGATGATCCGCGACGAAGACTACAAGGCCTACGGCCCGCACGAATGCGCGTTCAGCGTCGAGCGCAAAGGCTCGTTCAAGGTCGTGGTGCTGTTGTTGCTGCTGGTGCTGTGCCTGCCATTGCTGCATGTGTTCTATCGCGATGAGCCGGGGATCGATTTCCTCGCCACGCTGGTGACCATTGCCGTAGTGCGGGTGCTGCTGGTGGGGCCGGTGCAGGACTTCCAACTGTACAACATCGACTTCCTGTTCGGCGCGGCGATTCTGCTGGTGGGCTCGGTGTCGCTGATCAA
Organism: Pseudomonas sp. GM30; assembly: GCF_000282275.2. Classification (NCBI taxonomy): domain Bacteria; kingdom Pseudomonadati; phylum Pseudomonadota; class Gammaproteobacteria; order Pseudomonadales; family Pseudomonadaceae; genus Pseudomonas; species Pseudomonas sp. GM30. The sequence continues at coordinate 132,846 of NZ_AKJP02000032.1, forward strand.
GGCGATGCGCGCCAACAGCCGCCGCGAGATGGCTTTGAAGAGCGGGGCGACATCGTCCTGGTAAGCGCAGATTTTGTGGCGAGGGAGCTTGCTCCCGCTGGAGTGCGCAGCACTCCCCAACAGACATGATGAGTCAGCCAGATAAATCGCAATGTCTGTTTTTGGGGTGGCTGCGCCACCCAGCGGGAACAAGCTCCCTCGCCACAGGTATTCAGGGTTATTTCAGCGCCGGATCGCCCATGTTCATCTTCTTCCAGCCCTGCAACAGCACCTGCGCCTTCGGCTCCTGGCCGTTTTCCAGGTAGTACTGGATCAACGACAGCCGCGCATTGCGGTTCGCCGGTTGGATCTTGAGCAAACGCTCCAGCTCATCACACGCTTCAGTCACCTTGCCACTGTCGTGCAGCGCCACCGCCAGCACATAACCGTACTGCGGGTTCTGCGGCTCCAGTTGCGCGGCTTTGTGCAGGGCGGTCATGGCTTCTGCCGTCTTGCCGGCGCGGATCAATGACAGGCCACGGGTGTGCTGCAACAACGCAGCCTCCGGGTACGCCTTGAGGCTGTCGTCCAGCAGCGTTTGCGCCTCTTGCCCACGACCATTGGCCTCCAGCCATTGCACCAGCGTCACCAGTGCCGGGTAAAAGTCCGGATCGCGCTTGAGTGCCGTGCGCAGCAATCCTTCAACCTCGGAAGCACGCCCGCTGGCTTGATACAGCATCGCCAGATTCAGATTGGCCTCGGCCCGTTCCGCGAGACTGTTCTGCACCGCTTCGTACTCGGCAATTGCTGCGTCCCAATTGGCCTGTACGGCGCCGAGGCCATTGTTGCGCGCGACGCTGAGCAGGTCCCGCGCGGCGACAATGCGCACGGCTTTCACCGGATCGTTGAGCATTGGCGTCAGCAACGCAGCGCGCTCCGCTGGCGGCAGGAAGGCACTGATGGCCCGCACCGCGCTTTCACGCACCTGCGGCTCCCGGTTTTTCAGGTCGAGCGTCGCCAGTTTCAAGGCCTGATCGCTGGGGTACAACGGCAGTTCGGCCAGCAAGGTCGCGCGCCGGATCGCCGGCAGATCGCTGCGTTGCAGCTGCTCATACAAGGCGTTGGCAGCGCCCGGTTGACCGTTGCGGATCAGCCACAGGCTTTCGTCATAGCGCGGCGCCTGCGGGGTGGTGGCGGAGGCACTCCACAACTTGAACTGTGCAGTGACCTTGTCGCCGGCCTTGCCCTGATGGCAGCTCAGACAGGCATCCGGGGTGCCGAGTTTTTGCGCACGCTCCGGGTTGGGGATGCTGAAACTGTGGTCATGCCGCCAGTCGTTGCCCATGTAGAACTTGCCCGGCATGTGGCAATCCACACACTGCGAGCCGGGCTGGCCCATGGTGTGGCGGGTATGTTCGCTGGAGTCGTAGTTCTTCGCCTGCAGGCCTTTGCCATCGACGCCTTCGACCGAAGTCTTGCCCGCCGTGTTGTGGCATTGCAGGCACACCGCGTTGCCCGGTGCTTTCAGTTCGCTGCTGTGCGGGTTATGGCAATTGCTGCAGCGCACGCCCTTGTCGAACATCTTGCTTTGCAGGAACGAGCCGTGTTCGAACACTTCATCCTTGATCTTGCCGTCCAGCGCATACAGTTCACGGGTAAGGGTGCTTGGCAGGTAGTCGTCCATCAGCCGTTTACCGACGGTGTAGCCATCGCCCAGTGGCGCACGGCGTGCATGGCAGCGGGCACAGGTTTCGATTTCGACGGTGGCGTTCTTGTCCTTGAGGTCGACCGCAAAACCCTTGTGGATCAGATCGTCTTTTGTCTGCGTCCACTCCAGGTGATTGGATGCCGGACCGTGGCAGGCCTGACAGCCGACGCCGAGGCTGTTCCATTGACTGTTGAACGTGTTGCTGGCCGCATCGAAATTGCGCTTGAAGCCGGTGGTGTGGCACTCGACGCACATGAAGTTGGCGTTCTGACTGGGCTTGCTCCAGTGCAGCGGATTCTTGAAGTTCACGCCCTGGCCGGGGTAGAGGTGAAACCAGCGGTTTTTCTCGGTATCCCAGGCCACACCGAGCGCTTGCAAACGGCCTTCGCCGACTTCGATCAGGTATTGCTGCAGCGGCGCGATGCCGAAGGTGTAGGCGACCTTGAAGTCGGCGTTCTTGCCGTCGATGCCTGGGGTGTTGACCCAGAACTCGTCGCCCTTGCGCGTGAAACGGGTGGTCTCGTTTTCAGCCTTGAAGGCGACGTTGTTGAAGTCGCCGAGCATGGTTTCACCATTCGCGGCCTGCATCGCCAATTGGTGGTGCGAGCCTTGCCAGTCCTTGACTTGTTCGGTGTGGCAGCCCTGGCATTGCTGCTCGTCGACCATGCTGGCAGGCTTCTGTGCCAGCGGTTGTGGTTTGGCGACCACGGGTGCGGCCGCACTGATCGGCGGGGCCTTGGACGGTGCAGGCGCGGGGCTGAACAGAAACCAGCCGATGCCCGCCACAGCGGCCAGCAATACGCCGATGGTGACGGGAAACAGATAACGTGAAAGGGGTGGTCGAGACGAATCAGGATCAGGCTGTGCGACTTTATTTTTATGCTTGGGCATTACGACTTCCGTGGTCCAGGTGCATTTGCCATCTGGCGTGCGTTCAAGCTCGGTGCAGCTTTGCCGGATGCTCGTCATCTGTCAAATGACGGGTGTGAAGCAGCTCCCGGTCTTGTGTGAATTTTGCGCTTTTGCAGCGCAATCGCCGAGGTTTTAGCTATACCTGTAACTCCCCCCCAAGCAATACATTCAGGCCTTCTGACAGGAGTTACAGCATGAAGCTAGCAGTAATGATGGGCACCCTCTGCATCGCCACGCTCGGCGTGGTGGGCTGCTCCAGCAAAACCGTCGCTCCCGATGAGTATTCCGGCTTTCTCAAGGACTACAGCCAGCTCAAGGAGGCCAAATCGCCCTCCGGTGCCGAGGTGATGCGCTGGATCGATCCGAAGGTGGATGTCAGCAAGTTCACCAGCGCCTACATCGAACCGACCCAGCTCTATCCCAAGCCGCAACCGACCGCAAAGATTTCCCAACAGACCCTCAACGGCATCACCTCCTACTACGATCAGGCCCTCAAGCGTGAAATCAGCAAAGACATGCCGCTGGCCAGCGGTCCAGGCCCGGGCGTGATCGTGGTGCGGGCGGCGATCACCGCCGTCAGCAGCAAGACCGAAGGCCTGCACGCGTATGAAGTGATCCCGGTCGCCCTGGTCGCGGCAGCGGTCAGCACCGCCAGCGGTATCCGCGATCAGGAAACCACCCTGGCGACCGAAGCGGTGTTCCTCGATGGCGCGACCAACCAGGTCGTGGCACAAGTGGTGCGCAAAGGCACCGGCAAACCGCTGGAAAACGACACCCAGGCGATGACCGCCAACGACGTCAAACCGGTGATCGATGGCTGGGCCAATGACATGCATCAGATGTATCTGAAGCTCAAGGCCGGCAAATAACCGGTGCCTTTGTAGGAGCTGCCGCAGGCTCGGGCCGCGATCGGACGATCTTTTGATCTTGCTTTTAAAAAATCAAAGTCAAAAGATCGTCCGATCGCGGCCCGAGCCTGCGGCAGCTCCTACAGGGGCAGCATTACTGCCCGGTAAACCAGCGGAAGTACGGATTGCCACCTTCCCAACGCATCACTTCACGCATATCCCGCCCCCACGCCTCCCGATCACCGTCATACGCATGCAGGCTGGCGCGGTAGAACTGCATCAGGCGCTGGCGGTGCGTGTCCATCCGCTCGGTAAAACCGGCATCGGCATTCACCAGCGGCGGCGGCACATACAGATCCAGCAACGCCGGCAACACCCGAGTGATTTCCTGGCTGCGCACCCACGGTGCGTATTCGATGCGGGGCTGGTCGTCCGTCACCGCCGGGGCATTTGCCGCGAAGCGCTCAAGGCCTGCGCGGTCGGTGACCCAGGTCGCGAGTAACGCCGCCGCCGAGCCAATCCCGACATCCTGCAGAGTGCTGCGCACACTGGCCTGCTGGAAGCGCTCGGTGATTTTCGTCGCGTCCAGTTCCATCGGCAGCAGCGAGCCCACCAGCAGCATTTCGTGGAACTCGCTGGTCCACAGCGAGGCATGCGGGAACACGTCGAGGAAGCTGCGCACCAGTGAGCGCGAGTCGTCGATGTTCTGGGTCGGCAGCGGCAGCCATTGCGCGACGATCCCTTGTTGTTCAAGACGACTGGCCGCCAGTTGATAGAAGTCGCGGGAGTACAGATTGACCACCCCGGCCGCCGACGGCGGTGGCGGTTCAAGGGTGATCAGGTCGTAGGTCTGCGCGCTGCGCAACAGTTCCTGACGGCCATCGCGCAAGTGCACGTCAATGCCGGGATCGCTGGCGGCGTTGAAGTTGCCTTTGAACAGGGGCGCGGCCTTGACCACCGACGGCAGGAGCTCGGCGACTACCCGATGTTCCAGCCCCGGATAGCGCAGCAGGGCGCCGGCGGTGATCCCGGTGCCGAAGCCGATCACCAGCGTCGAACGCGGCGTGCCGTTGTGGATCAGCAACGGCAGCAGCGCCTGGATACGCATGTAGCGCAGCGACGGCATGGCATCGCCGGTGTTGGACACGCCTTGAATGTACAAGCGGTGGAAGCTGTTCTCACCACGGCCCTGAGCAACCACCGCCACAGTGCCGCCACGGCCTTCTTCGTAGAACGCCAGCGTGCCGTTGCGCGCACCTGGCAGCAGGCTGGCGAATTTGTCCATCGGGGTCAGCAGCGCAAGCGCCACCGATACCAGCCCCAACGCGACCACGGCCTGACGCCGGCCTTTTTTGACGTGGTGGCCCTTGCGCACGGCCACGTAGCCGATGCCGGCAGCGATGATCGCCAGCAAGCCCAGCGTGCGCACCAGCCCCAGCAGCGGGATCAACAGAAAACCGCAGAGCATCACCCCGACAATCCCGCCCAGCGTATTGAACGCGACCACGGCACCGACATCGCGACCGACGCGCTCGCGCCCCACACTCAAGCGCAGGGCCAGCGGAAACGCCGCGCCGAGCAACAGCGTCGGCACGAACACGATGCTCAGCGCCGCCACTGCAAAACGTGCGCTCATGCCAGCCAGCTCGTTGACGCCCATTGCCAGCAGCCAGCTCTCGGCCTGACTCTGGGCCAACACCAGCCAGCGCCCGAGCACGGCGATTTCCAGCAAGGCGATCAGCCCGGCACCGGCAATCAACAGACCGAATACCCCCCACGGATCGCGAATGCGCTCGACGCGGCGGGCTAGCAGGGCGCTGCCGATGAACAGCCCGGTCAGGTACGTCGCGAGCACCACGGCGAACGCGTAGGTGCGGGTGCTCATGAACTGCACGATCGATTGCGACCAGACCACTTCATACCCCAGCGCCACGCCGCCGGCGATGGAGTACAGCCACAGCGCCGTGCGGTCCGCGGCTTTCTCGGCGTGAGGTTTGACCGTGGCCGCAATCGGCATCGGATGCTGACGCTGCAGCCACAGCGCGCCGGCGGCGGCCAGCAGGTTGAGCATCGCGGCAAACAGCGCGCTGCCACGCACACCGAGGGTGGCGATCAGCACAAACGCGGCGAGCAGGGTGCCGACAATTGCGCCCAGGGTGTTGGCCGCATACAGCTGACCGCCGGACCTGCCCGGATCAGCCGCCAGCGAGCGCACCAGCACCGGCAGCGTGCCGCCCATCAATACCGCCGGAATCCCCACCAGCGCAAAGGGCAACAGCCAGGCCAGCAGACCGACATGGCTTTGCAACCAGGCAAACGGGCTGGCCGCCAGGCTCATCGCAACCGTCGCGCCAACACCAAGAATCGCCACCAGTACTTCCAGCCCGGCGTAGAGCAGCACCGGTTGCTGCAAGCGATCAGCCCAGCGCCCGAACAGCCAACCGCCAATGGCCAGGCCGGCAAAAAACGCGCTGATGCCGGTGGTGATGGCATAGACCTCGACGCCGACCACCAGCGACAACTGCTTGATCCACAGCACCTGATACACCAGCGCAGCGGCGCCGGAGGTGCACAGCAGCAGGGCGGGGATCAGCAGCGCCGGGGTAGTGGCGTGGGTGGTGGGTATGGCCGACGGCTTGCTGGCGATACGTGAGGACATGCGGGGGACCTTGTTCAAATCACACTATATTCGTGACGGTGCGGGCCTCATCGCTGGCAAGCCAGCTCCCACAGGGATTTTCAGTGAACACTCATGTTGTGGTCGACAGAAATACCTGTGGGAGCTGGCTTGCCAGCGATTGGGGCCGGCGCGGTCTCAGGTGGAAACAGGGCCGCCCGCCGATGAGGGCGGGCGGCAGTTCAACGGTGTTACTGAGCAGCCGGAGCCGCTTTCATTTTTTCCGCGATCTTGGCGTCAACCGCCGCACGAATCTGGTCGATGCTGAAGCTCGCCGGTTTCTGGCTTGGCGGGTATTCGATGAAGGTCTGCAGGAACTCTGCCGACTTGGTCACCGCGACACCGGCCAGATAAACGTTTTTGGTGTTCCAGTCATAGAACTGGTCAGACACCACGTCCGCTCGCTCGTACGGGTCCATCCTCAGGTTGAGGATCTTTGGCACACGCAGGCACACGAACGGTTCGCTCCAGACCCGGAAACCGCCCGGCTGGCGTTGCTCGCAGAACACTACTTTCCAGTTGTCGAAGCGCATCGAAACCAGCACGCCGTCGTCGTTGAAGTAATAGAACTCCTTGCGCTCGCCCTTGGGCTGCTGGCCGGTCAGGTAGGGCAACTGGTTGTAGCCGTCCAGATGCACCTTGAAGCTGGTGCCGCCGGACGTCGGTGCCCAGCCCTTGAGCAGTTTGTCTTTCACGTCGGTTTCGCCAGCCGCCGCGAGCAGGGTCGGGAACCAGTCCATGCCCGAGAACAGTTCGTTGGAGACCTCACCCGGCTTGATCTTGCCCGGCCAGCGAATCATCGCCGGTACGCGATACGCACCTTCCCAGTTGGAGTTCTTCTCGTTGCGGAACGGCGTGGTCGCCGCGTCCGGCCAGGAGAACTGGTTCGGGCCGTTGTCGGTGGTGTAGACGATGATCGTGTTGTCGGCGATTTTCAGGTCGTCGATGGTTTTCAGCAGTTTGCCGACGTCGGCGTCGTGCTCGAGCATGCCGTCGGCGTATTCGTTGCCGGGCATGCCGCTCTGGCCCTTCATCGAATCACGTACGTGGGTGAACACGTGCATGCGTGTGGTGTTCATCCAGACGAAGAACGGCTTGTCGGCCTTGGCCTGTTTCTCGATGAACGCCTGCGCGGCAGCGGTGGTTTCGTCGTCGATGGTTTCCATGCGCTTGGTGGTCAGCGCACCGGTGTCTTCGATCTTGCCGTCGGCGAAGCTGTGGATCACCCCGCGTGGCGAGTTGGCCTTGACGAAGGCGGCGTCGTCTTTCGGCCAGTACGGACGTTCCGGCTCTTCCTCGGCGTTGAGGTGGTAGAGGTTGCCGAAGAACTCGTCGAAACCATGATTGGTCGGCAGGTATTCGTCGCGGTCACCGAGGTGGTTCTTGCCGAATTGCCCGGTGGCATAACCCAGGCCCTTGAGCGCCTGGGCGATGGTGATGTCGCGTTTCTGCAGGCCGACCGGTGCACCTGGAATGCCGACTTTCGACAGGCCGGTACGCAGTGGCGTCTGGCCGGTGATGAACGAGGATCGACCGGCGGTGCAGCTGTTTTCCGCGTAGTAGTCGGTGAACATCATGCCTTCTTTGGCAATCCGGTCGATGTTCGGGGTCTTGTAGCCAACCACGCCCATGGAATAGGCGCTGATATTGGTCTGGCCGATGTCATCACCGAAGATCACCAGAATGTTGGGTTTCTCAGCCGCTGTGGCAGTTGCCGACAGCGCCATCACCGAGGTTGCCACCAGGGCGAGTTTCGGTAGCCACTTGCGTATGCGAGTCATCTGACTTGCTCCTTATCGCGGGGGTCGTTGTTGCGACTTACGTTTCTTGCAGTCCTGCATCACGTTTTTTCTTATTGCACCTGCCCGGTTGCCGGTGGATCGAACGGGTAGATCCGGCGCCACTCGGTCGCCATGTCCACCACGGTCCAGCCACGGGAATTCGCTTCGTCGAGGGCTTTGTCGAGTCGCCCGATATCGGATTTTCGGTCATAGGCCCACTCGCGCTTCGCATCGGTGTGATGCACCAGTCCCATGAAGCGTTTGCCGGGGCCGGCGGCGGTCCACTGCAGCATCTGCAGGTCGCCGTCGGAATTGCCGAACGCGAGGATCGGCCGTTTGCCGATCACTGCATCAATGCTCTCCGGTTTGCCCGGGCCGTCGTCGTTGTGTGCCAGTTTCCGGGTGCGCAGGATCGAGGCCTGGCCGTCCTTGAACTGGAACGCGGTGACGAACGTGGTGCCGATCACCTGTTCCGGCGGGATGCCGTAGACCTTCTCGGCGAAGGCGCGCATGAACGCGGTGTCGCCGCCCGAGACGATGTAGGTCTTGAAGTCCTGGCTGCGCAGGTAGTCGAGCATTTCCAGCATCGGCTGGAAGATCATTTCGGTGTAGGGCTTGCCGGTTTCCGGATGCCGGGCCTGACTCAGCCAGGTCTTGGCGTAATCGTCGAAAGCCTCGGTGGTCATGCCGGTGTGGGTGGCGCCGAAGATCTTCAGGATGCCTTCCATGCCAGCGGCGGACAGTTCCTTGTGGTCGTTTTCCAGCACCGCTTTGAACGGCTGGGTGGTTTGCCATTCCGGGTGCTGCGGCGCATTGCGCTTGACCTCGTCGAGGGCAAACAGCAACTCGAAATACATCGGCTGCTCGCTCCACAGGGTGCCGTCGTTGTCGAACACGGCAATGCGCTCGGCGGGTTTGACGAAGTCTTTGCCAGACTGGTCGGTGACGGCTTGCACAAACTCGATGATGTTTTTTTTGGCCGGGCCGTCGTTCCATGACGGCAGGGGTTCCGTGGCCTGGGCCAGCAGTGGTACTGCCAGCGCAAACCACAGCGCAAGGGTGAAACGTGGTCGCTGCTGCGGTGGATTGGTCATGGGAATTCCCTTTCCTGAGCGGGGTTTAGCGGGCGCAGGGCCGATGCCGGTTTGTGCGCCTGTTGTTCGGCCTGACTGTGAAGCGTAGTCAACGATTCACGCAGTTGAGCAAGTGTTTGTGCAGTCTGCGGATCACGTCCGTAAAGTCCGCGCAACAGGCCTTGCAGGCGCGGGCCGGCATTCACCAGTTGCAGCCCGAGCCGACTGCGCCGCAGCCGCAGATACAAGGCGCTCAACTGCGCCGGTTCAGCCTGCAGTTGCGAGTTGATCTGCTGCCAGGCGAAGTCCGCCGATTGCTCCCAGGCCAGTTGCCGCGCGTGCTTGCGCGCCTGCCATTGATGCCGGGCACGCAACAGCGCAGGACGCAGCCAATAACCGACGCCGATGCAGACGGCGAGCAGCGCCAGCCACAGCAGCCAGCGTGTGGAAAAGTGCGGGTTGTTGCGACCGAGCTGCCGGAGATCGTCGGTGATCGAAAACACCGGTTTGTAGGCGCTGTTGGCTGTGGCTGCGAAGGTCACGGCCGGTACTTGCGCAGTTCGACTCTGCTGCGTTTTCACGTCCCACCATTTCACCGCGATGGCCGGAAGGGTGTAGGCGCCAGCCTTGTCGATGCGGTAGGTGACGGTGTCGATCCGCTGACCACCGAGCACGTTGCCGCGACCGTCATCCAGACGAGTGACTTGTGGGAGCTGCGGATAACGACTCAGACCGGCCACGTCACCCAGTGGCGGAACCGGCAGCGCCATCGCCAGTGCGCCATCGGCCTGCAGAGTCAGTTGGCGGGTAACGCTGTCGCCGGTTTTCAACGGGGTTGCCGAGTTGGTCAGGCTTTGGCTCAGGCGCACACCGCTGGCCACCAGCGGCGTTTCTCCGGGTTTCAAGCCGGGTGGCTGGGTGGCGCTGAAGTGCAACGGTTGGCTTTGCGCGCTGAGCGGGGTGGTGGCCTGACCCGGTGTCGCACTCACCGTCAACGGCGGAATGTCGAAGCGACGGGCGACATTCGGGGTGATCAGGTAGCTGTAGCGCAAGCCGCTGAAGGATTGTCCGTCGATGGTCTGATTCAGGTGTTGAGCCTGGCCGTCCGGCGGCGTGACCAGGGCGCCATCGAGTTTCAGCTCGGGCAGGGTGGCGGCGCTGGTGAACCAGGTGTCGGTGAGTACATCGACTTGCAGCTCCACCAGTCCGCCGACCATCGCGCCTTCGGCGGGTTGCAGGTGGGCCTGGATTTTCAGTTGGGGTTCGGCGGCAGAGGCATTCAGGCTGAGCAAGCCGGTCATGAGCAAGGTGCAGATTTTTTTGCTGGCAGATCTGGCCTCATCGCTGGCAAGCCAGCTCCCACAGGGGGTGTCTGTGTTTTCGCCAATCGAGTTAACAGCGCAAAACCTTGTGGGAGCTGGCTTGCCAGCGATGAAGCCAACCCGGTTCATGGCTTGGCCCCCGCTTGATCCTGCAAACTGAATTTCTGCCTGAGAAACTTCGCCGGCGAGGTGCTCATGTTCTGCAGCCACAACGCGTCGGAAGCCGCCTGTTCGGTCTCGACCTTTTTGCTCTGACCCTTGCCCGGCGCCTTGTCGAGTTTCACTTCGTCCGGTTTGGTCTCGGGGGCGTTCTTTTCGGCGCTGTCGGTGTCCTTGCGCAACGCCTGCGCCAGCGCCAGATTGGCCGTGGCTTCAGGGAATTGTGTTTGCCGCTGCAAGGCTTGGGTGTAGGCGGCGATCGCCTGATCGAACTTGAAGCGCCGCACGTAGATGTTACCCAGGTAGAACCACGCTTGCGCCGTGTCCAGCCGGGCAAAGGTCGCCAGTGCGAGGTCGTAGTCTGCCGCGTGATAGGCCGCGACGCCTTTCCAATACGGATCGACAAACAGCGCCGCTGCTTGCGGCCAATGCTCATGCTCGGCGGCCCAGCGCCCTTGCTGATCGCGGGTGAAGAAGGCATCGGTCAGCGCGTTGGCCTGCGCGGGTGCGGTGGGCCAACCCAGGCCCACGGCGAGGAACAACGCCGGTGCCCAGTTGACGCTCCAGCCCTTGCGCACGCCGACCAGCGCCAAGGCCAGCAACGGCCAGCACAGCCAGTAACCGGCATCTTTCCAGTGCAATTGCTGCTGTTCGGCGCTGACACTCTGGAAATGTTGTTGGGCATGTAACTCGATCCAGTCCAGATCATCGTCGTCGAGGGTGAGGCTGCCCAGCGGCGCGTCGAGGGCGGCGGCCAATTGCTTGAGTGCCGCCGGATCGAAACGGCCGAGCAGCGGGCGCCCGTTGCTGTCGACTGCCGGCTGGCCGTTGGCGCCCTGAATCACCCCGCCATCCGCGTTGCCGACCGCCAATACCAACACTTGTAATTGGCTGCCTTTGAGTCGCTGGTCGAGGCCATCGAGCTGCGTGGTGTCGGCACCGTCGGTGATCAGCAACAGGCTGCCCGGAGTGTTCTCGGCGCTGAGCAGGCGCTTGGCCTGCTCGATGACGGCGCTAACGTCCTTGCCGGGTTTGTCGATGAGATCTGTGCCCAGCGCCTGAATGAAGGTGTCGAGCAGCGCCGGATCGTCAGTCGGCGGCAACACCAGATGCGCGCTGCCGGCATAAGCGATCAGCGCGGTGCGCGCGCCGGCGCGACGCTGGATCAGGTCATGGAGTTTGTGTTTGACCGCTTGCAGGCGCGTCGGTGGTACGTCACTGGCATCCATCGACGGCGACAGATCCACGGCGACGATCAGCGGTGCGCGATTGTCCAGAAAGTCCGGGCGATCCTGCTCCCAGGTCGGCCCGGCGGCGGCAATGGCGCCCATTACCAGCACCGCGCGCAGCCAGTGCACCGGGCGCAGGTGCTGATGATCCGTTGGCGTGACCAGCAGATGCGGCAGCAAGTGTGCGGCGATGTTACTGCGCAGCCGCCGCTGCAAGTCGCGGCTGCGGCGCCAGAGCAGTGGCAGCAGCGCGGCGAACAGTGCGAGCAGCAGCCACAGCGGACGCAAAAAGTGCAACTCACTGAGATTGATCTCCATCTCAGGCCTCCTGCCGCTGGCGGGCCAGCGCCAGGCGCGGGCGCAGCAGGGCACCGAGGTGATACAGCGCCAACAGCGTCAGCGCCGCGCCCAGCGGCCAATGAAACAACTCGCGTTGCGGCTGATGGCTGAGGGTTTTCACTTGATGCGGGGTGAGGCGGTCGAGAGTGCTGTAGACCTGATCCAGCGCCGTGCGGTCTTCGGCGCGGAAGAACTGTCCACCAGTGGTTTGAGCGATCTGTTGCAGCCCGCGCAGATTGACCTGCGCCTCGCCGGACGCCGTCGGGTCGCCGATGCCGATGGTGTGAATGACCACGCCCTTGTTGGCGGCCATTTCCGCGGCGTGGTCGGGGGTGATCGCGCTGCTGGTATCGTTGCCGTCGGTGAGCAGGATCAGCACCTTTTGCTGTTCGTGCGCCTGATCGAGCAGCTTCAGGCTCAATCCGATGGCATCACCGATGGCGGTGTTCGGCCCGGCCATGCCGATGCCGGTGTCGGCCAGCAACAGCGAGAGGCTGGCGTGATCGAGGGTCAGCGGTGCCTGCGGGTAAGCGCCGCTGCCGAACACGATCAAGCCGATGCGGTCATCCTTGCGCTTGTCGATGAAGCCTTGCACCACCTCTTTGACGGCGGCGAGGCGATTGATTTTCTGGCCGCTGGCGTTGGTGAAGTCTGCGGTTTCCATCGATTGTGAAATGTCGATGGCGAGCATCAGGTCGCGCACCGGTTGCTGGCGCTCGATGGGTTTTTCGACGAACACCGGGCGCGCGGCTGCGAGTAGCACCAGCGCCCAGACAAGCAGATTGAGCAGCCGTTGCCAGTGGTTGTGACGATTGCCAACCCGGCTCGGCGCTTCCCCGACCGCACGGCTCATGGCGGCGAAAAACGGCACGCGCACGGCGCTGCGCGCTTCCTGATACGCCGGCAGGTACCGGAAGGCCAGCCACGGCAGCGGCAGCAGAAGCAACAGCCACGGGTAATCAAGCTGCCACATGGTGCTGCTCCACCCAGTGTTGGCAGGTGTCGAACAGCGCCTGACGCTGTTCGACGGGGAGGGCGCGCAGGGTGGCGTCGGGGGCGTAGGCGAGCTGGGCGAGTTGGGCGCTGAACTCGTCGGGCAGCCTGGTTTTACTGTGCTGCTGCAGAAACGCCTGCCAATCCGCTCTCCCCAACGCCGCCACCCCTTGTGGGAGCGAGCTTGCTCGCGAAAGCGGTGTGCCAGATAACACAGATGTTGAATGTGCTGACCTCTTCGCGAGCAAGCTCGCTCCCACAGGGTTTGCATTCCAGCGGAAAGATTTGCGTAGGGGCATCGACAGGGCCACGCGCTTGAGCAACTCGGGCAGCTCACGCAGGGCATTGAGGTCGTCACTGCGGCTGCGCAACTGCGCCAATCGCACCAGCGCTTCGCGCCGGTACTGATCCCGTCGCCACTGCACATAACGCCGCACGCCAACCACGATCGCAAACGCGATCAACAGCCCCAGCAGCAGCCACCAACCCCAAGTCTGCGGCGCATAACTGACCGGCGCGGGCAGGCTCAGCTCCTTGAGCTGGCTGATGTCGGGGATATTCGGATTCATCGCCGTGGGCCGGCAGACTTGCCAAGCTCGGCGCGCAATTGCGCGTGGGCCTCTTCGGCGGTGCTGAACATCATCAGCGGCACTTGACTGCGACGCAGCAGGGTGGCGACATCCTTGAGTCGGCCGCCGAGGTAATCACCCAGAGGCTGATGCACGCTGCGTTTCTCGACAGCCAGTTCCACCTGCAATTGGCCTTGGGTGACCAGCAGCCGGCCATCGCTCGGCAGCTTCAAGGCCAGTGGGTCGTAGACTTGCAGGGCGATCACGTCGTTATGCGCGCGCAGTTGCCGCATCAATTGCAAGGTGCGCTCACCGGCGCCTGCGAAGTCGCTGACGATGCAGATCAAATGGTCATGCCCGGCCAGCGCCAGGCAGCGCTGCAAGGCCTTGTCCAACTGATCCTCGTCTTCGGCGTCGGGATTGGCCGCGTTCAGTGTCTGATTCTGTTGTGCCACGTGGCTGAGCAAGGCTTCGACCCGTTTGCGGCTGCGCAGCGGCGCGATGCTGTCGATGCGTTGATCGTTGAACACCAGACCGCCAACCCGGTCGCCGGCGTTGAACACCATCCACGCCGCCAGTGCAGCGAGTTCGGCGGCGAGGGCGGATTTGAAGCTGCGCTGCGAGCCGAAAAACATCGACATGCGCTGATCGACCACGATCAGCGCCGGGCGATCGCGTTCTTCAGTAAAAGTGCGTACCACCGGTTTGCCGGTGCGCAGCGAGGCGCGCCAGTCGAGGTGGCGTAAATCGTCGCCGGGTTGATAGCGGCGCAACTCATCGAAGTTCAAGCCACGGCCACGCAGGCGCGAGGCATGTTTGCCGGCCAGGATGCTGCCCTGGGGCTGACGCGCGAGCAAACTCAGGTCACGGGCCTTGAATTCCAGCGCCATCAATTGCGCCAGAGACACGTAGACCAGACCCTCCGTGTTCATGCCGGAATCGCCACTTTATCCAGCAAGCGGTCGAGCACCTGATCGGCAGTCACGCCATCCGCGACCGCGTCGTAGCTCAATTGCAAGCGATGGCGCAGCACCGGATGCACCACGGCGCGCACGTTGTCCGGCGAGACAAAATCCTGGCTCTGCAACCATGCATCGGCTCGCGCGCAACGATCCAGGCCGATGCCGCCACGGGGACTGGCACCGATGCTGATCCAGCGCCCGAGGTCTTCGTCGTAATCGGCCGGGTGGCGGGTGGCGTTGATCAGGTCGATCAGGTAACGGTCGATGGCCGGCGACACATGCACCGCGCTGACCTCCTTGCGCGCGGCGAAGATCACTTCCTGTGACAGGCTGAAGCCCTTGCCCGGCGCGGTGTTCGCACCCTGGGCAAACTCTTCGGCGCGCAACAGACGCAGCACCTGGCTTTCGTTGTCGGCGCTGGGGTAATCCAGCAGCACCTTCATCAGGAACCGGTCCATCTGCGCTTCCGGCAGCGGATAAGTGCCTTCCTGTTCGATCGGGTTCTGTGTGGCGACCACAATGAACAACTCCGGCAGCACGTGACTGGTGCCGGCCACGGTAATCTGCCGTTCTTCCATGGCTTCCAGCAGCGCCGCCTGGACCTTGGCCGGGGTGCGGTTGATCTCGTCGGCGAGGATCAGATTGCCGAACAGCGGACCTGGCTGGAAGCGGATCTCGTTTTGCCCGGCGACCTGATGCAGCACTTCGGCGCCAGTGATGTCCGAGGGCAGCAAGTCGGGGGTGAACTGGATGCGGCTCATTTTCGCGTCCAGGTGCGTGGCCAGCGCCTTGACCGTGCGCGTCTTGGCCAGCCCCGGCAGGCTTTCCAGCAGCAAATGCCCGTTGGCCAGCAGGCCGAGGAGGATCTGCCGAATGACCTGATCCTGGCCGAGTACGGCTTCGGCGATGCTCGCTTGCAGGGCGTTGAGGTCGGTGAGTGCGGTCATGGGACAGTCCTTTGTGGCCGGTCTAGAAAAACGCCAGGGTCATGTTGACGGCAATCCCGTTGCCTTCGGGGCGGTTCTTGGTGTCGAACTCTGGCACCCAGCGCGCGCTGATGTTGGCCTGGGCGTCGGCGAATTTGCCGGCCCAGGCGACCACCGGCCCGGCGCCGACCGAGCGGCCACGGAAGCCATTCAGGCTGTCGGCGGTCTGGCCCTTGTCGTCGGTGACTTGCTGGATATAGCCGGCCGCCAGGCCGGCGCTCCAGCCACTGCCGAAGCCGTGAGTCCACAAGGCATCGAGGGTGAAGATGTTGCCGTTGCGGTAATCGGTGGCGGTGTTTTCGGTGTAGAACTCCAGGCCACTGGACAGGGTGAATTCGCCCCCCTTGCCGTCCAGATGAGTGAAGGCCACGGTGGGCATGAACGTGTAATTGTTCTGCCCCGGGTTGGCCAGACGATTGTCGTTGTAGGCGCCGGTCGGCACGTAGATCGGCAGGGAGAACGCGATGTGGTTCAACTCATCGAAGTGGTAGCCGGCGGCAATCGGCGTGACCAGCGCGTCGGCGAACTGGGTCCCGGAATCGCTGGTGCCGAGGGTGCGTCCGCGCGGTCCGGTGATCGCCGCGTCAATGTCGGTGTACTGCACTGGAACGCCGATTGCCGAGGCAAAATTCCATGGGCCTTTGCCGGTGTCCCAGATGTGCGTCAGGTTGGTCATGGTGTAGGAGACTTTCATGTCGATCCCGGCACTGACCTCACCGGAAATCGGCGCGCCGCGACTGCCCTTGAGCGAGCCGTCGTACCAGATGCTGGTCACCGAGACGACCCAGCCCGGTTCGGGCGGGATGATCCCGGCGTTGGAATACACCTGTTGCCCGGTGATCGGCCGGCCCACGCCACCCTCGGCTGCATAGAGTTGAGTAATGCCGATCATGCACAGCGCCAGCAGCGGACGCACAACGTAAGGCTTGACC
Organism: Pseudomonas sp. GM30; assembly: GCF_000282275.2. Lineage (NCBI taxonomy): Bacteria > Pseudomonadati > Pseudomonadota > Gammaproteobacteria > Pseudomonadales > Pseudomonadaceae > Pseudomonas > Pseudomonas sp. GM30. Next base: position 149,315 of record NZ_AKJP02000032.1, read on the forward strand.
ATCACTGGCTCCGTTTATTGTTTTGAGTTGACCGGGTTGAGCAGCGGCATCTTCCACTCGCCGCTGGCCACTTCCGGTTTCGGCAGGTACAGGCGCAACACGCCGTAGAACGGCCCGTTCGGTGCCGGCAGCCAGTTGGCCTGCTTGTCCTTGCCGGGATTGTCGTGCTGCACGTAGAGGGTCAGTCCGCCGTCGGCATCGAGCTTGAGATCCGGCAGCATCCGCGAGTTGATCAGGTAGCGATTGAGCGGGTTGGTCACCAGCAACTTGCTCTTGCCGTCGTACATGGTCAGCGACCAGAAAGCGTCGGCCGGGGGCAGGGCGCCTTTGTCGAAATGCAGGGTGTAGTCGTGTTTCGCTGCGTCGGCCGGCTGGCCGTCCTTATCGACGAAATAGCCGATGTAGTTCGCCTCTTCGGCGGAGTTGCCAAAGATGCCCATGTTGGCGCCGGCGTAGCGATACAGATAATTGCCCTTGAGGTGATCGCGGGTGCCAAACAGATCACCGCTGCTGATTTCGTGCGTATCGACCTTGTCTTTCTTGAACGCGGCGAATTCAGCCTTGGCGTCACTGATGCCGTCTTCGAGGGCCTTGCGTTGCTCGGCACTGAGCTGTTTCAGGTCGAATGGCTGACCGGCGCCGATGCCGATTTTGGCGAAGCGTGCGAGCAGGTCTTTTTCGACATCCTGCGGCGGGGTGAAGGCGAGCATGAAGTTCAGGTAGCGGAACAGCTCAGGGGTTTCGCTCATGGTCGGCGTCGGTTTCGGCCAACTGACTTTCGGCGCCGGCGCCGGGGCCTTCTGTTTGACGTAGTGGCTCAGCGGCTCGACCTTGTAGCCTTTCTGGATCTGCTTGACCTTGCCCAGATCTTTTTCGTCGAACAGCTGCGTGCGGTACAGCGCGTAGGCGATGTTGCTTTCGCTGCGCACCAGCCGGTCGATGTTGATCGGTTGCTGACCCTGCCAGTCAGGCCCGGCGATCATGAAGTGGCCACCGTTATTACCGGTGCTGCGGGTGCCCAGGTAAGCGAAATTCTGCGTGTAGGCGTCGATCAGTTGCACCGAGTAGTAACGGTGCTCTTCGATCGGCGGCAAGGTCAGGATCAACGGCTCGCTGCGCAGATCCATCCAGACGAACGAGTAGGGCGTGTCGGCGTTCGGCGTGACGAACGCGGTGTCCTTGGCGGTGAAGGCCTTGGCGGTGTTGCCGATCTGGTTGAACGGTGCCTTGAAGTTCGGGCTCTTGCTGTCCACGGCCTGGGTGTACAGAGTCTTGTACATTTCCACTATCGGGAAGCCATAGAGGTAGGCGTCCCTGGCGATGCCTCGGGCTTCTTCGGGGCTGGCGCTGAACTCGGCCCAGGCGCTGCTGCTCAAGGCGAGGGTCAGGCCGGTCAGCCATAGATTGCGTGCGTTCATGCGGCGTCCTTATTCATTGCACGACCGTGATGTCGTCGAGTTTCCAGCTCTTGTCGAAATAGGCTTCGGTCGGCGCGTACAGGCGGAAATAGCTGAACCAGTGCTTGCCGGGCACCGTTTGCACCCAGTTGTTTTCGAAGCCTTTGGGCGCGCTTGGGCCGAAGTACAGGTCCACCGAGCCGTCGGCGTTCTTTTTCAAGTCCTGACGCGAGGACAGATCGGCCTTGCGCTGCGGATTGTCGATCAAGCAACGGCTGTCGATGTCGTACACGGTCATCGACCAGAATTGTTTGGCCGGCGGGTTGGCGCCGACGTGCAGGCGATAGGTCTTGCCGCCGTCGAGCCAGTCGCCCTTGGCGTCGGTGTAGGCGCCGAGGTAGGTCTGGCCGAGGCCCGGGGTCCTGGAAACCATGCCTTTGGTGTTGGTCACCGCTTCATAGAACCAGGCGCTGCGCTCCCACAACTGGTCGTAATAGGCCACGCGTTGCGACGGTTCGGCGATGTTCAGCACCGTGTCCCAATGCCGGTCGGGCCAGTACTGCGCGTCAGGAAAGCGCTTGGCAAAGGTGTTGGCCTTGGCGATCAGTTCACCGACCTGCGCGCCGGACTCCAGGGCCTGACGCTGCCGGGTGTTGGGGTTGAAGGGTTTGTCCTTCTCGATGCCGAGACTGGCGAGCATCGCCATGTAGAAGCGGTCACGTTCATTCACCGGTTCTTTCTGGATGATCTGGTGTAGCCGCTGCCAGTAGGCGATGCCGCGCGGCTGGGTGCCCGACCACTTTTTACCGTCAGGCGACAGCAGGCGGGTCTTGCTCGGCTCGGCACGCTTGGCGTACGGGTACATCTTGAATTGCTCGACCAGCGCCTTGCCTTTGGCCGGGTCAGGATCCAGCACCCGGAAGCCTGCCAGCACGTTCATGGTTTCCGATTTGGCCAGGTAATACTTGTCGGCATCCGCCGGTGGCTCCGCGCCCGGTGGCAGCACCAGGTATTTGCCGCCCTGGCCTTTGTCCGGGCCGGTCTGACCCATGTCGATGATCGCCCGCTGCCAGAAATCGCCAATGCCGCCGGCGGTCGGTCCCGGTGGCAGTTCAATCACCAGCGGCCCGGTTTCGCTGAGGTCGACGAAGCCGAGAATGTACGGCGTGGTGGCGTTGGCGGTGATCACGCCGAGCTTGTCTTCGTAACTGTCGAGCACCATCAGATCGCCGCTGCGTGCGCCGAGCTTGTCGCGAAATTCTTCCTGCCACTGCGCGTAGGACACCAGCGGCAAGGCCCACAGGTAACTCTGGGTCGCCTGCTGGAAATCCAGCTCGGCGTAGAGTTTGGCAATCGACTCATGCGCCGGCAGTTCGCCTTCCATGGCGATCTTGCCGATACGGGTGTCGAGCTCCTGAGCACCGACGCCGCAGCTGGCGAACAGGGTCATCAGGCTGAAACCGGCAGCGCGTAAAGCGATGTGCATGGCGATGTCCTTATTTTCCGAATGTCACATTGATCCCGGCGAACAGGGTGAACTGCGGCACGCCATCGCCTTTGCGTTCGACGGTCCATTGCGGTTCGAGGAAGGCGTTGAGAATGTTGCTGCCAGACTTCCAGACCTTGCCCGCACCCAGCCCGATCGGGATGTAGTGAGTGTTGTTCTTCAGGTCGAAGGTCCAGGTGCCGGTGGAGCGCAGATACCAGCCTTTTTCCAGGTTATGGATGATGAACGGCTGCATGGTTGCGGTTTCGACGTGGGCACGGTCGTGGTCGCCGGCGAACGAGCTCTGGTATTGCACCAGCGCACCGAGCAGGCCACGCGGTGACGAGTCGATCGCTACCGCCGCGAGGCCGGCCTGCCATTTACCGGTGCCCAATTCATCCTCGGCAGCGGTCGGGGCGGTGATCTGCGGGCCGATGCCCAACTGCACGCCGTCGGTCTTGAGCAGGAAAATGTCGAACAGATTGAGATCGCCGATGCCGGCGCTGTAGCCGCCGTGCGGATCGGGGCGGGTGCTGATCGGCATGGTTGCGCGCAACAACTGCGGCACGCCGATGAAATCGTTGGGCGCAATCGGCAACGTGCCGCGCAGCAAAGCATCGTTGGTGTGCAGGTTGCTGTCGAACAGTTTGGGCGTGTAGTAATCCTGCAGGTTGGCGCCGGGCGCCAGGTTCAGCGGATTGTTGCTTTTGTTGGCCTCCTCGGCGTTATTCGCCAAGGCACAAACCACAGGCGCCAGCAAACTCGCCAGCAGCAAGGCGTGAATCCCCAATTTTTTCGACATGATCCCCGTTTCCCTGGTGGCTACTGCATGGACGACCCGGCACTTCTCGGCCGTTGGACGTAATTCCTTTCTTAATCAAGCCTGTAGGACACGTCTGATTCACGCTAGCAGCTAATCGGGAGTTAGCCAGTCGAAGGGATTAATTCTTTGGTTTTGTCTACGGCTTCGCAGTCGAGTGGTGAACTGGTCAATCAAATGTGTGTGGTCAGTGCTGACGCTTTCGCGGGCAAGCCACGCTCCCACAGGTATTGAAGCGTTCACAAATCCTGTGACCGACTCGATACCTGTGGGAGCGTGACTTGCCCGCGATGGCAATTTCAAATTCAACCCGGCATGGGATCAGGCATTTTTCTTTGCTTGCTCGCGAACACGCTCTTCCTGCGCCCGTGCTTCGGGGGTGAACTCGGCGCCAAAATCCTCGGCAGAGAAAATCTGGCGGATTTCGATATCAGAGTCGCCCGGCATCGGGTTCGGGCAGCGCTTGACCCATTCGATGGCTTCTTCCTTCGATTTCACTTCCCAGATCCAGTACCCGGCCACCAACTCCTTGGTCTCGATGAACGGGCCGTCAGTGACCGTGCGTTTGTCGCCGGAGAAATGCACGCGGGCGCCTTTGCTGCTTGGGTGCAGGCCATCGGCGTCGATGAGGATGCCGGCCTTGACCAGTTCTTCGTTGAAGTTGCCCATGGCGGTGATCAGTTCTTCACTGGGCATGATGCCGGCTTCGGAGTCGGCGCTGGCTTTGACAAGGATCATGAATCGCATGGTGGTTTCTCCAGGGAATGGGGTTGATTCACTGCTTAGTCGAACGGGCGGGGCGTGAATCGACAGGTCTCTGAATAAAAGATGCAGTCCGGCGTTTTAACAATCGCAATCCGACACACTGCAACTGCCAATGTAAGAGCTGCCGCAAGCTGCGATCTTTGCTCCTGTCGTTAAAAACCAACATCAAAAAATTACAGCCTTCGGCAGCTCCCAGTGCGTATTTCAATTCAGGATGTTTAAAAGTTGTTTCGATTTTGCGGAACGTTCCCACAAGGTTTTCAGGTTGTCCGTCGGACGTCGGGTCTCTAGCCTGTGTTCGTCGCTGCCAATTCAGCGACCGGGACTGGAAACCCCGACGGGTATTAGTGGCGCGTACACGCCTTTCATAACGTATCCTTGCGCACTTCGAATGTGTGCACTCCGTTATGGCGGCTGTGCGCGGGGGACCTTCGGGTCGTCCGGGTCGCCGCTGCCCGGGTTTCCAACCTGCGTACAGCTGCCACCTCTTCGTCCGCAAACCGAAGAGGGCAGCTCCGACTATTCAGTGGAGTTGCACCTATCATCCGACCACGAATAACTGCACAACCGTGACAATTGCAGGAGCAAAGGTTTCGGGAAAGTCAATTGTGCAGAACCCGGCGAAATTCAATGAGATGCGAGGTCTTTCTTTCATCGAAAGACAGGCAGCGCGCACGCAAAGTAGTCCGAAGGACGGTATTTTCATGCCTGCGGATTTACAAGCCATGCTCGAAGCGAATACCGAGGCCCCCTATGATAAGAAAAATGTTTACAAATAGACGTCTTGGCCTATGGCTGGTGGCAGTTTTATCCGTCAATGCGATTTTTTTGGCTTTTCTGATTTTTGGCGATATTGCGAAGGGACACAATATGAAAATGCTCAAAACTAAAGAACCGTTGCTGATTGAAGGGCCAAATGGCGACGAGAATTACTATGTCCTGCCTTTGGGTACTACCCTTTATCACGATAAAAGCTTTCCTGAAGGGCATGACCGTTATGTGGTGTATCTCAATCATAAAGGTGCAATTGCACACGAAGAAGTACCCATGAAGCCTGAGTATGGCGGTTCATTTATAGATCCGCTGTGGCTGACCAATGTTGATGAGGAAACCTTGAAAGAAATTTTCAAACGGTTTCCGCTCTCCAAAACCGATATTGCCGCTGCTATCAAGGCCAATGAAATAACCAAGGATGATCTTGCCGACATCATCCGATCCATGCCCGACTGACCAATTCTTTTAGCTGTCGGTGAAACGAAGCTGTGATCTTTTGATCTTGATGAAAAGATCGCAGCCTGCGGCAGCTCCTACAGGAGGGTTGTATACAATTTTTTGCGCAGGCCCCTGACAATTTTCAGTCAGGGCATAGGTCGTCGGACAATTTCGTGGTTAACTTCGGCCTCTTGCATGCTCAATAACCACGTTAAGAAGGACTAAAGTCATGGCTCAAGTCACCCTCAAAGGCAACCCGGTTCAAGTCAACGGCCAGTTGCCACAAGCCGGTTCCAAGGCGCCAGCCTTTTCCCTGGTTGCCGGCAATCTGTCGGACGTCACCCTGAAAGACTTTGCCGGCAAGCGCAAAGTGCTGAACATCTTCCCAAGCGTTGACACCCCGACCTGCGCCACCTCGGTGCGCAAGTTCAACGCTCAGGCCAACGAACTGGCCAACACCGTGGTGCTGTGCATCTCGGCTGACCTGCCATTCGCCCAGGCCCGTTTCTGCGGCGCCGAAGGCCTGGAAAACGTGCAGAACCTGTCGACCCTGCGCGGCGCCGAATTCATCGAAAACTACGGCGTAGCCATCGCTGACGGCCCGCTCAAAGGCCTGACCGCCCGTGCCGTGGTGGTGCTGGACGAGAACGACAACGTGCTGCACAGCGAACTGGTCAAGGAAATCGCTGAAGAGCCGAACTACGACGCAGCACTCGCCGTTCTGAAATAAGCGCTTTTACAATTGTTAACGGCCTGGCCCTGTCCAGGCCGTTTTCATTTGTGTATCAGTGTTTTGCCTCACACCTTGAAACGTAAGTTGAAGGTAAATTGCCGGTAAAGCTGCTTTGCTTAAATCCGATCAGTGCTTATCGTTCAGCCTCCCGTAAAAGAAGCCCACGCGCCCAATGGTTAATCAATCCATGCAATCGTCCCCTCGCAACTCCCGTCGCTGGCTGATCAGCCTGCTCGTCCTGTTGGTCATCGCCGTCCTGTGCTGGAAATTCTGGCCCGCCGGTTCGGCCCACAAGGAGGGCGCTGACAAGGCGGCGAGCGGTCATGCCGGACGTTCGGGGATGATGCGGCCGGGCTTCGGCGGCGCGGCCGGGCCGATTCCGGTGCGTGTGGCCCCGGCGGTCACGGGCGACTTCCCGCTGTATTACAAGGCTCTGGGTACGGTGACCGCGCTCAATACCATCAACGTGCGCAGCCGGGTTGGCGGTGAACTGGTGAAGATCAACTTCGAGGAAGGGCAGATGGTCAAGGCCGGCGACCTGCTGGCAGAAATCGATCCACGTCCGTACCAGAACGCCTTGCTCCAGGCTGAAGGCACCTTGCTGCAGAATCAGGCGCAGTTGAAAAACGCTCAGGTCGACGTCGAACGTTATCGCGGCCTGTTCAAGGAAGACAGTATCGCCAAACAGACCCTGGACACTGCCGAGGCGCTGGTCGGCCAGTATCTGGGCACGGTCAAGACCAATCAGGCGGCGGTCAACGACGCCAAGCTCAATCTCGAATTTACCAAGATCCGCGCACCGATCGCCGGTCGCGTCGGTCTGCGTCAGGTCGACGTCGGCAACCTCGTCGCGGCCAATGACACCACGTTCCTCGCGGTGATCACCCAGACCCAGCCGATCAGCGTGGTCTTCACCCTGCCGGAAAACAGCCTCGAAACCGTGCTTGCCCGCTACCACAGTGGCGCGAAACTGCCGGCCGAAGCGTGGGATCGCGGCGACACGAAAATCCAGGCCAGCGGCGTGCTGCAAAGCCTCGACAACCAGATCGACGTCGCCACCGGCACCCTGAAATTCAAGGCCCGTTACGATAACCGCGACCAGTCGCTGTTCCCCAATCAGTTCGTCAATGTGCACCTGCTGGCAGACACCCTGAAAGGCGTGGTACTGGCACCGTCGGCGGCGATTCAGTTCGGCACCAACGGCACGTTCGTTTACGCGTTGGACGGCGACAAGAAAGTCACCATCCGCCAACTGAAGATCGGCGCCAGTGACGGCACCAACACCGTGATCACCGAAGGCCTCGCCGCGGGCGATCGCGTGGTGCTGGAAGGCACTGACCGCCTGAAGGAAGGCAGCGAAGTGGAAGTGGTCAACGACAGCAATGACGTGCCGACCACCCCGACCGGGCACCTGCAAGGCAAACCCGCCGCCAGTGCGCCGGACGCTACCGCGGCTGACAAGGCCAAGAAGGGCGCATGAACATTTCGCGGCTGTTCATTCTCCGTCCGGTAGCCACCACCCTGAGCATGCTGGCCATTGTTCTGGCCGGCCTGATTGCCTATCGCCTGCTGCCGGTCTCGGCATTGCCGCAGGTCGATTATCCGACCATCCGCGTCATGACCCTGTACCCCGGCGCCAGTCCGGACGTGATGACCAGTGCCGTCACCGCACCGCTCGAACGTCAGTTCGGGCAGATGCCGGGCCTGACACAAATGGCCTCGACCAGCTCCGGCGGTGCTTCGGTGCTGACCCTGCGTTTCAGCCTCGACATCAACATGGACGTCGCCGAACAGCAGGTGCAAGCCGCGATCAACGCCGCGACCAATCTGCTGCCGACCGACTTGCCGGCGCCGCCGGTGTACAACAAGGTCAACCCGGCGGACACCCCGGTGCTGACCCTGGCGATCACCTCGAAAACCATGCTGCTGCCCAAGCTCAATGATCTGGTCGATACGCGCATGGCGCAGAAGATCGCCCAGATCAGCGGCGTCGGCATGGTCAGCATTGCCGGCGGTCAGCGGCAGGCGGTGCGGATCAAGGTCAACCCGGAAGCACTGGCGGCCAACAGTCTGAACCTGGAAGACGTGCGCACCCTGATCGGCGCGTCCAACGTCAACCAGCCGAAAGGTAACTTCGACGGCCCGACCCGAGTCTCGATGCTCGACGCCAACGACCAGCTGACGTCGCCCAAGGACTACGCCAACCTGATTCTCGCCTACAAGAACGGCGCGCCGCTGCGCCTGAAGGACGTGGCGGAAATCGTCGACGGCGCGGAGAACGAACGCCTGGCCGCGTGGGCCAACCAGAATCAGGCAGTGCTGCTCAATATCCAGCGTCAGCCGGGTGCCAACGTCATCGAGGTAGTCGACCGGATCAAGGCACTGCTGCCGAGCATCACCGACAACCTGCCGGCCGGTCTTGACGTTACCGTGCTCACCGACCGCACCCAGACCATCCGCGCCTCGGTCACCGACGTGCAGCACGAACTGCTGATCGCCATTGCGTTGGTGGTGATGGTGACATTCCTGTTCCTGCGCCGTGCCAGCGCAACCATCATCCCTTCGGTGGCCGTGCCGCTGTCGCTGATCGGTACCTTTGGCGTGATGTACCTGGCCGGGTTCTCGGTCAACAATCTGACCTTGATGGCACTGACCATCGCCACCGGTTTTGTGGTCGACGATGCGATCGTGATGCTGGAAAACATCGCGCGTTTCATCGAGGAAGGCGACAGCCCGATGCAGGCCGCGCTCAAGGGCGCGAAGCAGATCGGCTTCACCCTGATTTCCCTAACCCTGTCGCTGATCGCGGTACTGATTCCGCTGCTGTTCATGGCTGACGTGGTCGGGCGGCTGTTCCGCGAGTTCGCCATCACCCTGGCGGTGGCGATCCTGATTTCGCTGGTGGTTTCGCTGACGCTGACGCCGATGATGTGCGCACGGCTGCTCAAGCGTGAGCCGGAGGCCCACGAACAGGGCCGCTTCTACCGGGCCAGCGGCGCCTTCATCGACTGGATGATCGCCGCCTACGGGCGCAAGTTGCAGTGGGTGCTCAAACATCAGCCGCTGACCCTGTTGGTGGCCATCGGTACGCTGGCGCTGACCGTTTTCCTTTATATGGTGGTGCCCAAGGGCTTCTTCCCGGTGCAGGACACCGGGGTGATCCAGGGCATTTCCGAGGCGCCGCAGTCGATTTCCTTCGCCGCCATGGGCGAGCGTCAACAGGCGCTGGCCAAGGTGATTCTTGAAGATCCGGCGGTCGAGAGCCTGTCGTCCTACATTGGCGTCGACGGCGACAACGCCACGCTCAACAGCGGTCGCCTGCTGATCAACCTCAAGCCCCACGGCCAGCGTGACCTCAGCGCCACCGAGGTGATCGCGCGCCTGCAACCGCAACTGGACAAACTGGTCGGTATCCGCCTGTTCATGCAGCCGGTGCAGGATCTGACTATCGAGGATCGGGTCAGCCGCACCCAGTATCAATTCAGCATGTCCTCACCGGATGCCGAACTGCTCAGCCAGTGGAGCGGGCGTCTGGTCGAGGCCCTGGCCCAGCGCCCGGAACTGACCGACGTTGCCAGCGACTTGCAGGATAAAGGCCTGCAGGTCTATCTGGTGATCGACCGCGATGCGGCTTCGCGCCTCGGTGTGTCGGTGCAGAACATCACCGATGCGCTGTATGACGCCTTCGGCCAGCGGCAGATCTCGACCATTTACACCCAGGCCAGCCAGTACCGCGTGGTGCTGCAGGCGCAGGCCGGGGAGAAGATCGGGCCGGCGGCGCTGGACCAGATTCACGTCAAGACCACCGACGGTGCGCAGGTGCGCCTGTCGAGCCTGGCGCATGTCGAGGAGCGTCAGGCGCAATTGGCGATCACCCACATCGGCCAGTTCCCGGCGGTGATGATGTCGTTCAACCTCGCACCCGGTGTGGCGCTGGGGCATGCGGTGGACATCATCGATCAGGTGCAGAAGGACATCGGCATGCCGATTGGCGTGCAGACCCAGTTTCAGGGCGCGGCCGAAGCATTCCAGGCGTCGCTGTCGAGCACCTTGCTGCTGATTCTGGCGGCGGTGGTGACCATGTACATCGTGCTCGGTGTGCTTTACGAGAGTTACATTCACCCGATCACCATCCTTTCGACCCTGCCGTCGGCGGCGGTCGGTGCCTTGCTCGCGCTGCTGCTCAGCGGCAATGATCTGGGCATGATCGCGATCATCGGCATCATCCTGCTGATCGGTATCGTCAAGAAGAACGCGATCATGATGATCGACTTCGCCCTCGACGCCGAACGCACCCAGGGCATGGCGCCGGAGCAGGCAATCTATCAGGCGGCGCTGCTGCGTTTCCGGCCGATTCTGATGACCACCCTGGCCGCGCTGTTCGGTGCGGTGCCGCTGATGCTCGCCACCGGTTCCGGGGCTGAGTTGCGTCAGCCGCTGGGTCTGGTGATGGTCGGCGGCTTGCTGGTGAGCCAGGTGCTGACCCTGTTCACCACGCCGGTGATCTACCTGTATTTCGACCGCCTCGGTCGGCGCTTTGGCAAGACCAATGCTGACCGCGAAGAGGTGGTGGTATGACCTTGCACCGCCAAATAACCTGTGGGAGCGAGCTTGCTCGCGAAAGCAGTAAGTCAGTCCCTGACGATGTTGGATGTGCCGCCCTCTTCGCGAGCAAGCTCGCTCCCACAGTGGGTCGGTGTGATGGTGGGGATTGCGGTCAATGAACTTGTCCGGTCCTTTCATCAAGCGCCCGGTCGCAACCATGCTCCTGAGCCTGGCAATCATGTTGCTGGGCGGTGTCAGCTTCGGCCTGTTGCCGGTATCGCCGCTGCCGCAAATGGATTTCCCGGTGATTGTGGTCCAGGCCAGTCTGCCCGGTGCCAGCCCCGAGGTCATGGCGTCCACGGTGGCGACGCCGCTGGAGCGCTCGTTCGGCGCGATTGCCGGCGTCAACACCATGAGCAGCCGTTCCAGCCAGGGTTCGACCCGGGTCATTCTGCAATTTGATCTGGACCGCGACATCAATGGCGCGGCGCGCGAGGTGCAGGCGGCGATCAATGCTTCGCGCAACCTGTTGCCGAGCGGGATGCGCAGCATGCCGACCTACAAGAAGGTCAACCCGTCGCAGGCGCCGATCATGGTGCTGTCGCTGACTTCGGATGTGCTGGAAAAAGGCCAGCTCTATGACCTGGCCTCGACCATTCTGTCGCAGAGCCTGTCCCAGGTGCAGGGCGTGGGTGAAGTGCAGATCGGCGGCAGTTCGCTGCCGGCGGTGCGCATCGAACTCGAGCCGCAGGCGCTGAACCAGTACGGCGTGGCGCTCGACGATGTGCGCAAGACCATCGCCGGGGCCAATGTGCGCCGGCCCAAGGGTTCGGTCGAAGACGGCGAACGTCTGTGGCAGATCCAGGCCAACGACCAGTTGGAGAAAGCCAAGGATTACGAATCACTGATCATCCATTACAACAACGGCGCGGCCCTGCGTCTGAAGGACGTGGCCAAGGTCAGCGACGGCGTCGAAGACCGCTACAACAGCGGCTTCTTCAACGATGACGCAGCGGTGCTGCTGGTGATCAACCGTCAGGCCGGCGCCAACATCATCGAGACGGTCAACGAGATCAAGGCGCAGTTGCCGGCGTTGCAAGCGGTGCTGCCGGCCAGCGTCAAACTGAATCTGGCGATGGATCGCTCGCCGGTGATCAAAGCCACCCTGCACGAAGCGGAAATGACCCTGCTGATCGCCGTGGCGCTGGTGATTCTGGTGGTTTTCCTGTTTCTTGGGAATTTCCGCGCCTCGCTGATTCCGACGCTGGCGGTGCCGGTGTCGCTGGTCGGCACCTTCGCAGTGATGTACCTCTATGGTTTTTCGCTGAACAACCTGTCGCTGATGGCGTTGATTCTGGCCACCGGGCTGGTGGTGGACGATGCCATCGTGGTGCTGGAGAACATTTCCCGGCACATCGACGAAGGCGTCAAGCCGATGAAGGCTGCCTACCTCGGGGCCAAGGAAGTCGGTTTCACCTTGCTGTCGATGAACGTGTCGCTGGTAGCGGTGTTCCTGTCGATCCTGTTCATGGGCGGGATTGTCGAGAGTCTGTTCCGCGAGTTCTCCATCACCCTGGCGGCGGCGATCGTGGTGTCGCTGGTGGTCTCGCTGACACTGACGCCGATGCTCTGCGCCCGCTGGCTCAAACCACACACGCCGGGCCAGGAAAACCGTCTGCAACGCTGGAGCCGCACGACCAACGACTGGATGGTCGGCAAGTACGCCACCAGTCTCGACTGGGTGCTGCGCCATCGGCGTCTGACCTTGCTCAGCCTGATCATCACGGTCGGCGTCAACGTCGCGCTGTACGTAGTAGTACCGAAGACCTTCATGCCACAGCAGGACACCGGCCAGTTGATCGGTTTCGTGCGTGGCGATGACGGCCTGTCGTTCAGCGTGATGCAGCCGAAAATGGAAACCTTCCGCCGCGCCGTGCTCAAGGACGAGGCGGTCGAGAGTGTGGCCGGGTTCATCGGTGGTACCAACGGCACCAACAACGCGTTCATGCTGGTGCGCCTGAAGCCGATCAAGGAGCGCAATCTGTCGGCGCAGAAAGTCATCGAACGCCTGCGCAAGGAAATGCCCAAGGTACCCGGCGCCCAGTTGATGCTGATGGCGGATCAGGACCTGCAGTTCGGCGGCGGTCGTGAGCAAACCACCTCGCAATACAGCTACATCCTGCAAAGCGGTGATCTGGGCGCGTTGCGCGAGTGGTATCCAAAAGTGGTCACCGCGCTGCGCGCACTGCCGGAGCTGACGGCCATCGATGCCCGCGAGGGGCGTGGCGCGCAACAGGTGACGTTGATTGTCGACCGCGATCAGGCCAAGCGCCTCGGGGTCGACATGAACATGGTCACCGCAGTGTTGAACAACGCCTATAGCCAGCGGCAGATTTCGACGATCTACGACAGCCTCAACCAGTATCAGGTGGTGATGGAGGTCAATCCGAAATACGCGCAGGATCCGGTGACGCTCAATCAGGTGCATGTGATTACCGCCGACGGCGCACGGATTCCGTTGTCGACCATCGCCCATTACGAAAACAGCCTGGAAGACGACCGCGTCAGCCACGAAGGCCAGTTCGCCTCGGAAAGCATTGCCTTCGACATGGCCGAAGGCGTGACCGTGGAGCAGGGCAGCGCCGCCATCGAGCGGGCGATTGCCAAGGTCGGTCTGCCGGAAGACGTAATCGCGAAAATGGCCGGCACCGCCGACGCCTTTGCCGCGACCCAGAAAAGCCAGCCCTTCATGATTCTCGGCGCGCTGCTGGCGGTGTATCTGGTGCTCGGCGTGCTGTATGAAAGCTACATTCACCCGCTGACCATTCTCTCGACCTTGCCCTCGGCCGGGGTCGGCGCGTTGCTGTCGATCTATGCGCTGGGCGGCGAGTTTAGCCTGATCTCCCTGCTCGGATTGTTCCTGCTGATCGGGGTGGTGAAGAAAAACGCGATCCTGATGATCGACCTGGCGCTGCAACTGGAACGCCATCAGGGCCTGTCGCCGCTGGAGTCGATCCGTAGCGCCTGCCTGCAACGGCTACGGCCGATTCTGATGACCACGCTGGCGGCGATCCTCGGCGCCTTGCCGCTGTTGCTCAGCCGCGCCGAAGGCGCAGAAATGCGCCAGCCACTGGGCCTGACCATCATCGGCGGCCTGATTTTCAGTCAGGTCCTGACCCTCTACACCACACCCGTGGTTTACCTCTATCTCGACAAGCTGCGCCACCGCTTCAACAAGTGGCGTGGCGTGCGTACTGACGCCGCTCTGGAAACTCCGCTATGACCGATCGTTCGCTTCTCAATCTGGCCACTGCGCGCGGCTCGCGTCTGGTGAGCCTGTCGCTGTGCGTGGCAATGCTCAGTGCCTGCGCCGTCGGCCCGGACTATCAGCGCCCGCAGACCGCCGAGGTCGCGCAATACAAGGAAGCCAAGGGCTGGCGTCAGGCCAATCCGAGCGACTCGCTGGCCCGTGGCGCCTGGTGGGAGTTGTATGGCGATCAGCAGCTCAACGGTCTGATCGAAAAACTCAACAGTTCCAACCAGACTGTCGCGCAATCCGAAGCCCAGTTCCGTCAGGCCCAGGCCCTGGTGCGCAGCGCCCGTGGGGCGTTTTACCCGAACGTGGACCTGAGCGTGGGCAAGACCCGTTCCAGCCAGGGCACCGGCAGCAGCAGTTCGAGCCTGAGCAGTTCGGCCAGCGGCATACGCGACACCTACAACGCGCAGTTGGGTGTGAGTTGGGAAGCCGACATCTGGGGCAAGTTGCGTCGCGGTCTGGAAGCCAACGAAGCCAGCGCCCAGGCGAGCTTCGCCGATCTGGCGGCGATGCGCCTGAGCCAGCAGTCGGAGCTGGTGCAGAATTACTTGCAACTGCGAGTGATCGATCAGCAGAAACGCTTGCTCGAGGCCACCGTCGCGGCTTACGAAAAGTCGTTGCAGATGACCCAGAACCAGTATCGCGCCGGGATTTCCGGACGCGATGCGGTGGCGCAGGCGCAGACCCAGCTGAAAACCACTCAGGCCGATCTGGTGGACCTGATCTGGCAACGTGCGCAGTTCGAAAACGCTATCGCCGTGCTCACCGGGCAGGCGCCGGCCGAGTTCAGCATCGCTGAAAGCCAGAACATTCCGAACCTGCCGCAGATTCCCCTGAGCCTGCCTTCGCAGTTGCTGGAGCGACGTCCGGACATCGCCTCGGCGGAACGCTCGGTAATCGCCGCCAATGCCAATATCGGCGTAGCCAAAGCCGCGTATTACCCCGATCTGACATTGAGCATGAGCGGCGGTTACAGCAGCAGTACCTCGAAAAATCTTCTAACGCTGCCGAACCGTTTCTGGTCGGTGGGGCCGAAACTGGATCTGCCGATCTTCGATGGTGGCATCCGTTCGGCTGAGGTTGACCGGACCGAGGCGGTGTATGATCAGACCGTCGCCAATTACCGCCAGACCGTGCTCGACGGTTTCCGTGAAGTGGAAAACTATCTGGTGCAACTGAAGGTGTATGAGGACGAGGCGGGTGTGCGTCAGGAAGCACTGGATGCCGCGCGCGACTCGCTGCGCCTGACTCAGAACCAGTACAAGGCCGGGTTGATTGCCTACATCGATGTGGTTGTGGTGCAGGCCACGGCGCTGAGCAACGAGCGCACTGTGCTCAACATCCTGCAGAATCGCCTGATTGCCAGCGTGCAATTGATCGCCGCGCTGGGCGGCGGCTGGGACGGACAACTGGCCACCGAATAGCCTGTGTAGGAGCTGCGGCACGCTGCGATCTTTTGATCTTAAAAAACAAGGTCAAAGGATCGCAGCGTACCGCAGCTCCTACAGGTTGTGATGGTTGTTCCAGAGCCTTGCGCAGTGATCAAACAAGCGTTTCATCGGGTTGATGGCAAAATGATTACTTTGTCAGTGCGTTCTTCCGCGCAATCAGTACAATCGCCGCATTTGCCCGGCCGAGAATGGACGCAGTACGGCGCGGATGGTCGCGAGAATCTTCATGCTCATCGGTAATTATTCCTTCACCCTGGTTTTCATTTCTTTGTGTGTGGCGATCCTCGCGTCCTACACCGCGCTCGACCTGACCGGGCGCATCGCCAGCGCCCGTGGGCGAGCGGTGCATTTCTGGACGGCGGGCGGTGCACTGGCGATGGGGGTCGGCGTCTGGTCGATGCACTTCATCGGCATGCTCGCGTTCAAGCTGCCGATCGACCTGGGCTACGACATTGCGATTACCGCGCTGTCGCTACTGATCGCAGTGCTGTCCTGCGGGTTTGCCCTGTGGCTGGTCAGCCAGCCGAAACTGCCGATTCTGCAATTGGCCTTTGGTGCTTTGATCATGGGCGCCGGCATCAGTGCAATGCATTACACCGGCATGGCCGCGCTGCGCATGACGCCGGGCATCGATTACGACCCGACGCTGTTCGGCGCCTCATTGCTGATCGCGGTCGGGGCCTCGGCGGCGGCGTTATGGATCGCCTTCCGCCTGCGCCAGCACTCGCCTTATGTGCGTCTGATTCGTGGCGGTGCGGCGGTGATCATGGGCATCGCGATTGTCGGCATGCACTACACCGGCATGGCCGCCGCGCAGTTTCCTGATGGCAGTTTCTGCGGCGCAACGCTCGACGGCCTCAAGGGCAACGGCCTCGACAATCTGGTGCTGATCACCACGCTGGCGGTGCTGTCGATCGCCTTGCTCACTTCGATTCTCGATGCTCGCCTTGAAGCGCGGACCGCCGATCTGGCGCATTCGCTGACCCTGGCCAACCGTGAACTGACGCAACTGGCGTTGCACGACACCCTGACCGGCCTGCCGAACCGCATGCTACTGGATGACCGGATCAATCAGGCGATGAAAAAAGTCGAGGAACAGGGTGGCTGTTTTGCGCTGATGTTCATCGATCTGGACGGTTTCAAACCGGTCAACGATGCCTTTGGCCATCACATGGGCGACCAGTTGCTGCGTGAAGTCGGGGGGCGTCTGCGTGAAGACCTGCGCAGCCAGGACACATTGGCGCGGATCGGCGGCGACGAATTCGTGCTGCTGGTGCGCCTGAGCGAACCCGACGATGCGCTGGGCCTGGCCGCGCGTCAGGTCGGGTTGATCGGCCAAGCGTTCCGCGTGGCCGAGCACGACTTGCAGATTTCCGCCAGCGTCGGCATCGCCGTGTACCCGGGCAATGGCCAGAGCGCCCAGGAACTGCTGATGAACGCCGACGCGGCGATGTATCACGCCAAGGGCGGCGGCAAAAACGGTTACAGCTTCTTCGATGCCTCGATGAACAGCAACGCGCGCAAGCAGCTGCAGCTGTTGCAAGATCTGCGCGCCGCGCTGGAGCACAGTCAGTTCAGCCTGTATTTCCAACCCAAATTCGACGCCGCCAGTGGCCGTCCGGTCGGTGCCGAAGCCCTGCTGCGCTGGCAGCATCCGACCCAGGGCATGCTGCTGCCGGACAAGTTCATCGATCTGGCGGAGAAGACCGGTCTGATCATCGCCATCGGTGAGTGGGTGCTCAACGAAGCTTGCCGGCAGATGCGCGAATGGTACGTGCTCGGTTACACCGACTGGCGTATCGCGGTGAACCTCTCGGCCCTGCAGTTCTGCCACGCGGGGCTGGTGCAGAGCGTGGCCAAGGCACTGGCGACCCATCATCTGCCGGCCAACAGCCTGACCCTGGAGATCACCGAAACCACCGCCATGAGCGACGCCGATGCGAGCATGACGGTGTTGCAGGAGTTGTCGGACATGGGCGTCGACCTGTCGATCGACGACTTCGGCACCGGGTATTCGAGCCTGATGTACCTCAAGCGTTTGCCGGCCAACGAGCTGAAGATCGATCGCGGGTTTGTCCGCGATCTGGAGCACGACAGCGATGACGCGGCCATCGTTTCGGCGATCGTCGCGCTGGGGCAAGCACTGGGTTTGCGCATTGTTGCCGAGGGGGTGGAGACCGGCGTGCAGCAGGATTTCCTCACGCAGTTGGGTTGTGATTCGTTGCAGGGCTATCTGTTGGGGCATCCGCTGCCGGCGGATCGTTTCATGCAGAACATTGCCCGTGGAGAGACTCAGGCGGCTGTCTGACTGCACTCTGTGGCGAGGGAGCTTGCTCCCGCTGGGGCGCGAAGCGGCCCCGTTTTTACTCGGTTTGTACCGTGTTGGCCGGATTCACGGCTGCTTTGCAGCCGAGCGGGAGCAAGCTCCCTCGCCACAAAAAACCTCTCAGTGTCATGCAGGGTCTGGTCTTTGACAGACCTCATGCAAAACCGCCCAATGGCGGTTATTCTTCCACCCGACTGTTACGTGTGCATTGGGGGGAAGGGCCAGCATGGATAAAGTCATGGTTATCACCGGTGGCGGGCGCGGAATCGGCGCCGCTACGGCGTTGTTGGCTGCCGGGCAGGGCTATCGGATCTGCATCAACTATCAGTCGGATGAACAGGCCGCGCAAAGCGTGCTGGAGCAAGTGCGGGCGCTGGGGGCGCAAGCCATTGCGGTACGCGCCGATGTCAGCATCGAAGACGAGGTGATCGCGCTGTTTCAGCGGGTCGATACCGAACTGGGACGGGTCACCGCGCTGGTGAACAACGCCGGCACCGTCGGGCACAAGTCGCGGGTCGATGAAATGTCCGAATTCCGCATTCTCAAAATCATGAAAACCAACGTCCTGGCGCCGATCCTCTGCGCCAAGCACGCGATCCTGCGCATGTCGCCCAAACACGGCGGGCAGGGCGGCAGCATCGTCAACGTCTCCTCGGTCGCCGCGCGCCTGGGCTCGCCCAACGAGTACGTCGATTACGCCGCGTCCAAAGGCGCACTCGACACCTTCACCATCGGACTGTCCAAGGAAGTGGCGGGCGAGGGGATTCGCGTCAACGCGGTGCGTCCGGGCTATATCTACACCGATTTCCACGCACTGAGCGGTGATCCGGATCGGGTCAGCAAGCTGGAGTCGGCGATTCCGATGGCCCGGGGCGGACGGCCGGATGAGGTGGCGGAGGCGATTGTCTGGTTGTTGTCGGACAAGGCTTCTTATGCAACCGGCACGTTTGTTGATCTGGGTGGCGGGCGCTGATCTTCTGGATTTGTGCTGGCTGATCCGGCCTCGTCGCTGGCAAGCCAGCTCCCACAGGTTTCTGTGTCGTACACAATATTTGCGAGTGACATCGATCACTGTGGGAGCTGGCTTGCCAGCGATGGGGGCAGCACAGGTAACATCTATCTGTCAGAACGACCGCACAATCCGCCCCAACGTCTCCATCGCCTTCTCCGAACTCTCGGTCCACGGGCTGCCGTAATTCAAGCGGATGCAATTCCTGAAGCGCTGGGTCGGCGAGAAGATCGGCCCCGGCGCGATGCTGATGCCTTGCGCCAATGCCATCTGAAACAACTTCAAGGAATCCATCTGCGGTGGCAGTTCCAGCCACAGGAAGTAACCGCCGGCCGGCTGGCTGACGCGGGTCTGCGCCGGGAAATAGCGGGCAATCGCTGCGAGCATCGCGCTTTGCTGTTCTTCCAGGGCGTAGCGCAGTTTGCGCAGGTGGCGGTCGTAGCCGCCGTGTTGCAGGTAGTCGGCGATGGCCGCTTGTGCCGGCATCGAGGCGCACAGCGAGGTCATCAGTTTCAGTCGTTCGATTTTTTGCGCGTAACGCCCGGCGGCGACCCAGCCGATGCGGTAGCCGGGGGCCAGGCTCTTGGCGAACGAACCGCAGTGCATCACCAGCCCCTCGGTGTCGAAGGCCTTGGCCGGTTTCGGCGCCTGTTGGCCGTAATAGAGCTCGGCGTAGACGTCGTCCTCGATCAGCGGCACCTGATGCAGGCGCAGCAGTTCCACCAGTTCCTGTTTCTTCGCCTCGGGCATGGTCGCGCCCATCGGGTTCTGGAAACTGGTCATGCACCAGCAGGCCTTGATCGGATGGCGTTCAAGCGTTTGCGCCAGTACACCGAGGTCGATGCCGTCGCGCGGGTGCACGGGAATTTCCACGGCTTTGAGTTTCAAGCGCTCCAGCACTTGCAGGCTGGCGTAGAACGCCGGGGCTTCGATGGCCACCAGATCACCGGGTTCGGTGACCGCTTGCAGGCACAGGTTCAGCGCTTCGAGGGCGCCGTTGGTGATCAGCAGTTCCTCCATCGGCAGCATCAACCCGCCGACCATGTAACGCAGCGCGATCTGCCGCCGCAACTGCGGGTTGCCCGGCGACATGTCGGTGACCACCATGCGCGGGTCCATCTCCCGCGCCGCACTGGCCAATGAACGCGACAGCCGTTGCAACGGGAACAGGGTCGGGCTGGGGAACGCCGAGCCGAACGGCACGGTGCTTGGGTCCTTGATCGACTCCAGCACCGAGAACACCAGTTCGCTGACGTCGACTTCGGTGGAGTCGTTGACGTGGCTGCTGATCACCGGCTCCGAGAAC
Organism: Pseudomonas sp. GM30; assembly: GCF_000282275.2. NCBI lineage: Bacteria > Pseudomonadati > Pseudomonadota > Gammaproteobacteria > Pseudomonadales > Pseudomonadaceae > Pseudomonas > Pseudomonas sp. GM30. Next base: position 169,681 of record NZ_AKJP02000032.1, read on the forward strand.
GGGCTCGGCGCGTGGGTGTTGACGAAGTAGCCGGAGCGCGGCCGCGCACGGATCAGGCCGCGACGTTCGAGCAGGTAATAGGCCTGGAACACCGTGGACGGGCTGACCCCGTAAGTCTGGCTGGCGTAGCGCACCGACGGCACCCGTTGCCCGGGGCCGAGCACGCCGGAGCGGATCAGTTCAGCGATGTCGTCGGCGAATTTTTCGTAGCGTTTCATCGATATCCCGCGATGGACTGAATTTGGATTGCTTTTTGTGGCGAGGGAGCTTGCTCCCGCTTGAGTGCGCAGCACTCACAAGCTATTGGGGCTGTTACGCAGCCCAGCGGGAGCAAGCTCCCTCGCCACAGGGATCGCATTGTGAAAAAGAGGGCTGCATCTTAAGGGATCAGCGATTCATCGGCGCCACAAACCTGCTTTTCGCCACGCTGTAAATCTGTGGCTCGTCGCTGTCGGCGATCTTGAAGCTCAAGGTCTGCGAGCTGCTGGCCGGGCGCTCGGTGGTCATCGCCACCGACACTGGCACATCGACAATCTCCCCCGGCGCCAGGCTCAGTTCGGTCTTGCCCTGCAACTGGAAGCCGTCGCCATCCACCAGGCTCAGGTGGTAGTCCTGACGCTGCTGGGTCTTGTTGATCACCTTGAGGGTGTAGATGTTCTCGATCTGGCCCTGACCGTTCTCGCGGAACAACCCGCGATCCTTGGTCACGTCCAGCGAGACCATGGGCCGTTCGACCAAAGCCAGTGCCAGTGCGCCGATCATCACCAGCAGCACCGCGACATAACCGATCAGCCGTGGCCGCAGCAGATGGGTCTTGCCGCCCTGCAATTCGCGCTCGGAACTGTAGCGGATCAAGCCGCGCGGGTAGTTCATTTTGTCCATGATCGAATCGCAGGCGTCGATGCAGGCCGCGCAGCCGATGCATTCCATCTGCAGGCCATCGCGGATGTCGATGCCGGTCGGGCACACCTGCACGCACAACTGGCAATCGATGCAATCGCCGAGGCCGGCTTCGGCGGGTTTCACGTCGCGCTTGCGCGGGCCACGGTTTTCCCCGCGGGCGACGTCGTAGGCAATCGTCAGGGTGTCCTTGTCGAACATCACGCTCTGGAACCGCGCATACGGGCACATGTGCATGCATACCGCTTCGCGCAGCCAACCGGCGTTGATGTAAGTGGCAGCGGTGAAGAACAGCACCCAGAACAGACTGACCCCGCCGATTTGCAGGGTGAACAGCTCTTCAGCCAGCGGACGAATCGGCGTGAAGTAGCCAACGAAAGTCAGCCCGGTCATCACGCTGATTGCCAGCCAGAGGGTGTGCTTGGCCGCGCGCCGCGCCAGTTTGTTCAGGCCCCAGGGCGCCGCTTGCAGTTTGATCCGCTGGTTGCGTTCGCCTTCGGTGACTTTCTCGCACCACATGAAGATCCACGTCCACGAACTCTGCGGGCAGGTGTAACCGCACCAGACCCGGCCAGCGAACACGGTGATGGCGAACAGGCCGAACGCGGCAATGATCAGCAGCGCCGAAAGCAGGATGAAATCCTGCGGCCAGAAGGTCGCGCCAAAGATGTGGAATTTGCTTTCGGCCAAGTCCCACAGCACCGCCTGACGCCCGCCCCAGTTCAGCCACACGGTGCCGAAGAACAGCAAAAACAGAAACCCCGCGCCGCTCATGCGCAGGGTTCGGAACAGGCCAGTGAAACTGCGGGTGTGGATCTGCTTGTCGGTGGAGCCGGCCTTCGCCTTCATCGGGCGACCAGGCACATTTTTTATGGTTGGCGCTGCTTCTACGGTTCGGACGGGGATTTGTTCGCTCATGGTCATTCGCTCATCAGCCTCCATCAGGCGAATGAACTATGAGCGCCGATCTGTTTGCATAACAGACTCAGATATTTGAATAAAAAGCGGATCAGATGGCGTTTGGTACACATCCTGCGACAACTTGAAGCAGCCCGCAGGCGCAGGCGCAAACGCCTATCGCAGGCGTCTGCGCCGGATGTTGATCAGGGTCAGTCAAATCACCGAATCACTCTCGTCAGCCTTCAGGTGCTTGCGACCATCCCTGGCGCCAGCGACGGTTAATGCGTCGGCCTCGGCTTCGGTGATGTAAACGCGCCGGCCTTCTATTTCCACGAACGACATGGCTTTTTCGCTATCGGTTTTGACTTCCAGGGTGTCGCAAATGCGAATTTCCTCGCCATTCTCGACCGTGAAAAAACACACTTTCTGCTCAGGATTGGATTCATCGATGCGAACGGGCATGGGGGCAGTCCTTTTTCAGGGGGATCTGCAAGGTTAGGGCGCCGCATTGGCCGATCGTTCTGCGCAACTGATTAATGGTCGCTGCTGTCCATCCCTTATCCAACCAATAACAAGGATCAAACGATGAATGCCTGGTGGCATGAAGTGTGGGAAACCCTGCAAGCGGAGTTCGCTGACATCGGCGATGCCTCACAACTGACACGCATCACCGTTCGTTTGGTGATGGCGGCGGTGCTGGGCGGAATTTTGGGCTTTGAGCGCGAACACAAAGGCAAGGCCGCCGGGGTGCGAACGCACATGCTGGTGGCGCTCGGCGCGGCGCTGTTCGTGCTGGTGCCGCAGACCTCCGGGGCTGAATCGGATGCGATGAGCCGGGTATTGCAGGGGGTGATCGCCGGGATCGGTTTTCTCGGTGCCGGGACCATTCTGAAGAATCAGGAGGGCGATGAAGGCCATGTCAAAGGACTGACCACGGCGGCCGGCTTGTGGATGACCGCGGCAATCGGCGTGGCGGCGGGGTTGGGCAAAGAGGCGACGGCGTTGCTCAGTACGCTGCTGGCCCTGGGGATTTTCAGCGTGATGCCACGGGTGGTCAGGTTGTTCGAGAAAGACGACGAGAAAAACCGGCATTTGTAACAAGTTGGCTTAACCCTGTAGGAGCTGCCGCAGGCTGCGATCTTTTGATCTTGTTTTTTAAAATCAAAATCAAAAGATCGCAGCCTGCGGCAGCTCCTACAGGGGTCGGCGTTTTTCAGACGATGACGGGGGGCATCGTCGTGGGTGGCTCTTCCTTCGGCGGAGGTGTGGTGCCCGGTGGTTCCTGCTCGGGAACCGGTTGCGGTTCGGTCTCGGGCAGGGTGGGTTTGTCGATGTTCGGATCAGGCGTTTCGGCCGGGATCGGGATGTTCATCTGTAGACCTCCGTGTGGCACATGGCGTGAGAAGTGCTTAAGTGGATTGACCACCTGTTGGCAATTTCGATCCGCTTGGTTGATCAGGCAAATCCCTGTGAACTTTTCCCCGCGCCGGTCGCTCGGAACCTAAGTCAGTTCAAGTCGTGGCCGGTGCCTCATTGTGAACACGGATCCGGCACAAGAGCGTCCTTGGGGCGTAAAGGAGAGATGCTCGATGTCTGCTGAAAAACCTTCAGAGCAGAGCTACAACCCGCACATGCCGCTGTCGCAGGCGTTGCTGCTGCCGCGCATCGTGATCGAAAACACCATGCCGACCCTCGATGGCGGGCAGTTTGCCGTCAAGTCGATTGCCGGGCGTGACGTCGTCGTCACCAGCAAGGTCTTCGCCGATGGCCACGACAAGCTCGCGGTGCGCGTGCGCTGGCACGAAGAGGGCACTGAGACCTGGCAAAGCGAAGTCATGAATGACCTCGGCAACAACAGCTGGGAGGGCCGCTTTCGGCCCGAGCATCAGGGGCGTTTTGTCTTTTGTGTCGAAGCGTGGATCGATCACTTCGCCAGTTTCCAGTACGAACTGGAGAAAAAACACAACGCTGCCGTTCCGGTTTCACTGGAATTGCAGGAAGGCCGCAGCATGGTGCAGCAGGCCGCCGAGCGCAGCGACGGTCAGCTCAGCGAACAACTCGCGGCGCTGCATCACGAGCTGTCCGGCCTGCTCGAAACCGAACAGGTGGCGCTGTTTCTGCACTCGCGCAGTGCGCAATTGATGGCGCAGGCCGATCACCGCGCCTATCTGAGCCTGAGCGCGGAATTCCCGGTGGATGTCGAGCGCGAGCTGGCCGAGTTTGCCAGTTGGTACGAACTGTTTCCGCGCTCGATCACCGACGATCCCAAGCGTCACGGTACATTCAACGACGTGCACTCGCGTCTGCCGATGATTCAGGACATGGGCTTCGACGTGCTGTACTTCACGCCGATCCACCCGATCGGTCGCGCCCACCGCAAGGGCCGCAACAATTCCCTGACTGCAGGTCCCGATGATCCGGGCAGTCCGTACGCGATCGGTAGTGAGGAGGGCGGGCACGAGGCGATTCACTCGCAGCTCGGCACCCGCGAAGACTTCCGCCGGTTGGTGGCTGCTGCCGCTGAGCATGGCCTGGAGATCGCCCTCGATTTCGCCATCCAGTGTTCCCAGGATCACCCATGGCTCAAACAGCATCCGGGCTGGTTCAACTGGCGCCCGGACGGCACGATCAAATACGCGGAAAATCCGCCGAAGAAATACCAAGACATCGTCAATGTCGACTTCTATGCGCCGGACGCGATCCCCAGTCTGTGGGTCGAGCTGCGCGATATCGTCGTCGGCTGGGTCAACGAAGGCGTGAAGATCTTCCGCGTCGACAATCCGCACACCAAGCCGCTGCCGTTCTGGCAATGGCTGATCGCCGATGTGCGGGCGCTGCATCCGGAGGTGATTTTCCTCGCCGAGGCGTTCACCACACCGGCGATGATGGCGCGTCTGGGCAAGGTCGGTTACAGCCAGAGCTACACCTATTTCACCTGGCGTAACACCAAGTCGGAGCTGGCGACCTATTTCACCGAACTCAACGAGTCGCCGTGGCGTGAATGCTACCGGCCGAACTTCTTCGTCAACACGCCGGACATCAATCCGGCGTTCCTGCATGAGTCGGGGCGGCCGGGGTTTCTGATCCGCGCGGCGCTGGCGACCATGGGCTCGGGCCTGTGGGGCATGTATTCCGGTTATGAGCTGTGTGAGGCGGCACCGGTGCCGGGCAAGGAGGAATACCTCGATTCGGAGAAGTACGAGATCCGCGTCCGCGACTTCAATGCGCCGGGCAACATCATTGCCGAAATCGCCCAGCTCAACCGCATCCGTCGGCAGAACCCGGCGTTGCACACGCACCTGGGGTTGAAAATCTACAACGCGTGGAACGACAACATTCTGTATTTCGGCAAGCGCAGCTTTGACGGCAGCAATTTCATTCTGGTGGCGGTGAGCCTCGATCCGCACAACGTGCAGGAAGCCAATTTCGAGTTGCCGCTGTGGGAGATGGGCCTGCCCGACGACGCGACCACCCACGGTGAGGACTTGATGAACGGGCATCGCTGGGACTGGCATGGCAAGTATCAGTTCATGCGCATTGACCCGGCGTACCAACCGTTCGGGATCTGGCGGATTACTGCCGCATAAGGTCGTGCACAGAACCTTGTGGCGAGGGAGCTTGCTCCCGCTCGGCTGCGTAGCAGTCGTAACCCAAGCGAACGCGGTGCATCAGAACAAATGCAATGGGGCTGCTTCGCAACCCAGCGGGAGCAAGCTCCCTCGCCACAGGTATTAGCCGTGTGGCTTTCCAGAATTGAACAGGAGTTTCACATGGCGAAGAAACCCAAGGCAGCCACCTTTATCAAAGACCCGCTCTGGTACAAGGACGCGGTGATCTATCAAGTACACGTCAAATCGTTTTTCGACTCCAACAATGACGGGATCGGCGACTTTCCCGGCCTGATCGCCAAACTCGATTACATCGCCGAACTCGGCGTCAACACCATCTGGCTGCTGCCGTTCTACCCGTCGCCACGCCGCGATGACGGTTACGACATTGCCGAATACCGTGGCGTACACAGCGACTACGGGACCATGGCCGATGCCAAGCGCTTCATCGCCGAGGCGCACAAGCGTGGTTTGCGGGTGATCACCGAGTTGGTCATCAACCACACCTCGGATCAGCACCCGTGGTTCCAGCGGGCGCGCAAGGCCAAGCCTGGCTCGGCAGCGCGCGACTTCTATGTGTGGTCGGATGACGATCAGAAGTACGACGGCACCCGGATCATCTTCCTCGACACCGAGAAGTCCAACTGGACCTGGGACCCGGTCGCCGGTCAGTACTTCTGGCACCGTTTCTATTCGCACCAGCCCGACCTGAATTTCGACAACCCGCAAGTGATGAAAGCCGTGCTGTCGGTGATGCGTTACTGGCTGGACATGGGCATCGACGGACTACGCCTCGACGCGATTCCGTACCTGATCGAGCGCGACGGCACCAATAACGAGAACCTGCCGGAGACTCACGACGTCCTCAAGCAGATCCGTGCCGAGATCGATGCCAATTACCCGGACCGCATGCTGCTGGCCGAGGCCAACCAATGGCCGGAAGACACCCAGCTGTACTTCGGTGACACCGATGCCGAGGGCGTCAACGGCGACGAATGCCACATGGCCTTCCACTTCCCGCTGATGCCGCGCATGTACATGGCGCTGGCCCAGGAAGATCGCTTCCCGATCACCGACATTCTGCGGCAAACCCCCGAGATTCCGGCCAACTGCCAGTGGGCAATTTTCCTGCGCAACCACGATGAGTTGACGCTGGAGATGGTCACCGACAAAGAGCGCGACTACCTATGGAACTACTACGCCGCTGACCGCCGCGCGCGGATCAACCTCGGCATTCGTCGGCGTCTGGCGCCGTTGATGGAGCGTGACCGTCGCCGCGTCGAGTTGCTCAACAGCCTGCTGCTGTCGATGCCCGGCACGCCGACTTTGTATTACGGCGACGAAATCGGCATGGGCGACAACATCTACCTCGGCGACCGCGACGGTGTGCGTACGCCGATGCAATGGTCGATCGACCGCAACGGCGGCTTCTCCCGCGCCGATCCGGCCAGTCTGGTGCTGCCGCCGATCATGGACCCGCAATACGGCTACCTGTCGGTCAACGTCGAGACCCAAGCCGGCGACCCGCACTCGCTGCTGAACTGGACGCGACGCATGCTCGCCGTGCGCAAGCAGTCCAAGGCGTTCGGGCGTGGCACGCTGAAGATGCTCTCGCCGAGCAACCGACGGATTCTGGCCTACACCCGCGAGTTCACCGATGCTGACGGCAAGCACGAAATCATTCTCTGCGTGGCCAACGTCTCGCGTAGCGCGCAGGCGGCGGAACTCGATCTGTCGGCCTACGTCGGCATGGTCCCGGTGGAGATGCTCGGCGGTAATGCGTTCCCGCCGATCGGCCAGTTGAATTTCCTCCTGACCCTGGCGCCGTACGGTTTCTACTGGTTCGCCCTGGCTGCAGAAAACCAGATGCCGAGCTGGCACGTGGAACCGGCGCAGAGCCTGCCGGACTTCACCACCCTGGTGCTGAAAAAACGCATGGAAGAACTGCTCGAAGCACCGACCCGCAATACGCTGGAGCAGAGCATCCTGCCGAGCTGGCTGCAGAACCGCCGCTGGTTCGCCGGCAAGGACGCAGCCATCGAACAGGTCAATCTGGCCTACGGCGTGCGCTTCGGCGATGCGCAGCATCCAGTGCTGCTCAGCGAGATCGAAGTCACCAGCGCCGGGCAGACCAGCCGCTATCAATTGCCGTTCGGCTTCATCGCCGAAGATCAGGTCGGCCCGGCGTTGCCGCAGCAACTGGCATTGTCGCGTGTTCGTCGCGGGCGTCAGGTCGGTCTGATCACGGATGCCTTCAGCCTTGAAACGTTTGTGCGCGCGGTGCTGCAAGGCATGCAGAGCAACACCGTGCTCAACTCCGAACAGGGCGAGATTCGTTTCGCGCCGACCGCGCAACTGGAAAAACTCGGCCTCGGCGCTGAATCCGAGGTGCGCTATCTGTCCGCCGAGCAATCGAACAGTTCGGTGGTGATCGGCAACAGTCTGGTGCTGAAGCTGATCCGCAAGGTCGCCTCGGGTGTTCACCCGGAACTGGAAATGAGCGCGTACCTGACCGAGGCCGGTTTCGCCAACATCTCGCCGCTGCTCGGCTCGGTGATCCGCCGCGATGGCGCGGGCGAAGACAACCTGCTGATGATCGCCCAAGGCTATCTGAGCAATCAGGGCGATGCCTGGGAATGGACGCAGAACAACCTCGAACGGGCGTTGCGTGATGAGCTGGCGGACGCGATGTCCGAGCAGGAACAGCATTACAACGCCCTCGGCGAACTGAAGGACTTTGCCGGCATGCTCGGCCAGCGTCTGGGCGAAATGCACCAGGTGCTGGCGGCGCCGAGCGACAATCCCGACTTCGCCCCGCAAACCACCAGCGCCAAGGACGCCCAAGCCACTGGCAAGGACGTTGCGGCGCAGGTCGAGCATGCCTTGAAGCTGCTCAAGCAACATCAGATTCACTTGAGCGCGGCGGATCAGAAAATGGTCGCGCGGCTGCTCGACAACAAAAAGGTCATCCTCGGCCATGTGCAGGAGCTCGCGCAGAAAGCCGTCGGCGGCTTGCGGATCCGCGTCCACGGCGACCTGCACCTGGGTCAGGTGCTGGTGATCAAGGGCGATGCCTATCTGATCGATTTCGAGGGTGAACCGGCGCGGCCACTGCACGAACGGCGCGGCAAACACAGTCCGTACAAGGACGTCAGCGGCGTGCTGCGCTCCTTCGATTACGCGGCGGCGATGACGATCAACGTGCACAACGTCGATCACAGTCCAGAGTCGGAAGCGGCCCGCCATCGGGTCGCCGAGCGCTACCTGCGTGAGGCGCGCGAGGCATTTGTGCAGGCGTATCGCCAAGCGGCAGCTAGTCTTGATCATGCCTGGCAGGATCCTGCGGGTGCCGATGCTGCGCTTGCGCTGTTCGGCCTGGAGAAGGCGGCCTATGAAGTGGCCTATGAAGCCGAAAATCGCCCCACGTGGCTGCCCGTGCCGTTGCACGGTTTGTATGGGTTATTGACGGGGCTTAAACCCTTTTCCGATCTTGGTGGAGAGTAGTCATGAGTTTCTCGAACAAGGAACAGGGTCACGCTAAAGAAGCGTTATTGCCGGCGGCGCAGGACATCGACGCCCTGGTGCGCGCCGAACATCGCGACCCTTTTTCCATTCTCGGCCCGCATGGCGATGGTGCCGGCGGGCAGTTCATCCGCGCTTATCTGCCGGGTGCGTTGAAAGTCGAAGTGCTGGACAAGGACAGCGGTGAAGAACGCGGCGAACTGCAAGCCACCGAAACACCGGGATTGTTTGTCGGTCACTTCGATCAGGCGCGGCCGTATCTGCTGCGCACGCGTTGGGCCGGCGGCGAACAGGTCGCGGAAGATCCCTACAGCTTCGGCCAGTTGCTCGGCGAGATGGATTTGTATCTGTTCGCCGAAGGCAATCATCGCGACCTCAGCAGTTGCCTCGGCGCGCAACTGACCACGGTCGATGGCGTCGACGGTGTGCGTTTTGCCGTGTGGGCACCGAATGCTCGCCGAGTGTCGGTGGTCGGCGATTTCAACATCTGGGACGGTCGCCGGCATCCGATGCGCCTGCGCCACCCGTCCGGGGTCTGGGAGTTGTTCATTCCGCGCCTGCAGGCGGGCGAGTTGTACAAGTACGAGATCCTCGGCGCCCACGGCATTTTGCCGCTCAAGGCCGACCCGATGGCGCTGGCCACCAGCCTGCCGCCGGACACCGCGTCGAAAGTCGCCGCGCCGCTGCAGATCAATTGGCAGGATCAGGACTGGATGAACGGCCGCCGCGAGCGGCAGAAGCATTCAGCGCCGCTGTCGATTTACGAATTGCATGCCGGCTCGTGGCAGTGCGAACTGGACGATCTGGGCGAAGTCGCCCGCCAGTACACCTGGCCGGAGCTGGCCGAGCGGCTGATTCCTTACGTCAAGGAGCTGGGCTTCACCCACATCGAACTGATGCCGATCATGGAACACCCGTTCGGCGGTTCGTGGGGGTATCAGTTGCTCTCGCAATTCGCCCCGAGCGCCCGATACGGCACGCCAGAGCAGTTCGGTGAGTTCGTCGACGCCTGCCACCGCGCCGATATCGGCGTGATCCTTGACTGGGTGCCAGCGCATTTTCCTACTGATACCCACGGTTTGGCGCAGTTCGACGGCACCGCGCTGTACGAATACGGCAACCCGCTGGAAGGCTTCCATCAGGACTGGGACACGCTGATTTACAACCTGGGGCGCACCGAAGTCCACGGCTACATGCTGGCGTCGGCGCTGCACTGGTTGAAGCATTTCCACATCGATGGTCTGCGCGTCGATGCGGTGGCCTCGATGCTCTATCGCGACTATTCGCGCAAGGCCGGCGAATGGGTGCCGAACCGCCACGGCGGGCGTGAGAATCTGGAGGCGATCGATTTCCTCCGGCACTTGAATGACGTGGTCGAGCTGGAAGCGCCGGGTGCGCTGGTGATCGCCGAGGAGTCCACCGCATGGCCGGGCGTCAGCCAGAGCACCCAGCAGGGTGGTCTCGGTTTCGCCTACAAATGGAACATGGGCTGGATGCACGACTCGCTGCACTACATCCAGCAGGATCCGGTGTACCGCGCGCATCATCACAACGAATTGAGTTTCGGTCTGGTGTACGCCTGGTCGGAACGCTTCATCCTGCCGATCTCCCATGACGAAGTGGTGCACGGCAAGCATTCGCTGATCGACAAGATGCCCGGCGACCGCTGGCAGAAATTCGCCAACCTGCGGGCCTATCTGAGCTTCATGTGGACCCATCCGGGCAAGAAGCTGCTGTTCATGGGCTGCGAATTCGGCCAGTGGCGCGAGTGGAATCACGATCAGCAACTGGACTGGTACCTGCTGCAATACTCGGAACACAAAGGCGTGCAGAAACTGGTCGGCGACCTCAACCGCCTGTACCGCGAGGAACCGGCGCTGCACGATCAGGACGATGCGCCGCAGGGCTTCCAGTGGTTGATTGGCGATGACGCGATCAACAGCGTGTACGCGTGGCTGCGCTGGAGCAAGGACGGCAAGCCGGTGCTGGTGGTCGCCAACTTCACCCCGGTGCCGCGTCAGGCGTATCGGGTCGGCGTGCCGTTCGCCGGACGCTGGAACGAACTGCTCAACAGTGATGCCGACACTTACGCCGGGTCAAACTATGGCAATGGCGGCGGGGCGTTTACCGAAGAAGTGGCGAGCCACGGCCAGTCGCTGTCGCTGGAGCTGAACCTGCCGCCGCTGGCGGTGTTGATCCTCAAGCCGGAGGGTTGATCCAGACACCGCTAACCCTGTGGGAGTGAGCTTGCTCGCGAAGGCGATATGTCAGTCAACGATGATGTTGAATGTTCAGCCGCTTTCGCGAGCAAGCTCGCTCCCACAGTTATCCTGGGTGATCCGAAATCACCACCGCATCCGCACCCCCAGGCTGCCAATCAACCCGTTCAGATCATTGTCATCCACGTCACTGCTGTAATCGGCGCTGACATACAGGCTGACCGCCGGCGTCACCCGCGCCACCAATCCCAGCCCTAATTCGACCGTCGATGACTTGCGGCTGCTGCTGATCTTGTCGACCTGATCGAGGGTCACCGTGTTGCCGGTATACACTGTGTGCCAGAGGTTGGTGCGCACATAGGGCTCCACGGGCAGACCGTTCACATCGTAACTGCCTTTGAGGCGGGCGCCGACGCGGCCGCTCCACGCCGACAGATTCGTTGATGAGGCATTGCCGGAACCCGCGTATGGCGTGTCGAGAGTAATGCGCTGGTTGATCAGTTGCGCCTGGGGTTCGACCACCCAGTTTTCACTCAGCCCGATGGGGTAACCGCCCTCGACCGAGAAGGTCATCGCGCTGCCTTCGGTGGCCTGGCGCGCGCCCTGTTCATTGCGACTGAAACCACTGACCCGGCCACCGCTGGCCGACAGGTCTACATGCCAGCCTTGTGCGCCAGTCAGGCGGTAATAAGCGCCGAGGCTCTGGCCTTGCAGGTTCAGTGTATCGGCGTTCGGGTCGGCGAGGGCGCGGCTGTTGATCAGGCCGTCACTGTTGGCCATGATCTGCTTTTGCCCGCCGATCAGGCCGATGGTCTGGGTGTGTCCGCCGGGGCTTTGTATGGTCATTACTGGCGGGCCTTTGAAGTCGCCGTTGCCGGGCGTGGCAAAACCTGGCGAAAGCACGTCGGTTTGCGCTTGCCGGGCGCTTTGCCCGTACAACCGGTCCCAGGCTGCCGGCGCCAGATCCTCGGTGATCAGGTCGGCTCCCCGTAGGTCGGGACGCGGACTCAGGCGTTGTGGCTCGGGGGTGACAACGGTCGCCGGCAGGGTCAGAACGGGCATGTCCTGGCGATACCAGGGCGTGGTTTCATCCGCCGCAGGTCCGGCCTGCGCCTCCATGGATGAGCACAGCAGAATCGAACTCGACACTGTGCAAAACGTCACTTTGATCTCTTGTGGGGTGAATGAGCTTTTCATGGAGGTCTACCTTGCAAGCGCATGCGGGATCTCTTTTCTGGCGTCTCTCCTACCCCGAACGAGGGGCGACCGAATGGAGCGGGGCGAACCGCGGCGCTCGATTTCGCGAGTGCCGTAAGGGTCGCCCCGGATAGTGATTCCGGGGGTAGTAAGGTAGAGATAAGAAGAGTGATGCCCATGCGTCAAGAAACTGCACGATGAGCGGTACAGCTAAATCAGGTGCTGCAAGCGTTTGTTTTTCTGCACATATACAAGTCGTTGTTTGCAGGGCAAAACAGTGCGGAGACCGTGCTGTAGAAGGTTCAAGCAGCCTGCTATCGGTTTACCAACTGATGCGGATCCCCATATTTCCTGCCAGACCACGCAGGTCATTGCTGTCGATATTGCTGCTGTAATCGGTACTGGCGTAAACACTCACCGCACGGTCAAGCGTCAGCACCACGCCGAGGCCAACGTCTGCGGTGGAGGATTTCTGCTGGCTGTCGATGGTATCGGTGCCATCGAAGGTCACCGAATCGGTGCCGGAAAAGGTGTGCCAGAGGCTGGCCCGCAGGTATGGCTCCAGCGGCAAGCCGTTGACCTGATAACGGCCCTTGAGCCGGGCGCCGAGGCGACCGGTCCAGGCAGCGTCGGAATCGAATGACACCCGCGAGATGCCGTCGTCCTGGCTGTCGAGGGAGATTTTCTGGTGGATCAACTGCACTTGCGGTTCGACCACCCAGGTATCGTTGAGCGCGAACGGGTAGCCAGCCTCCGCCGAGAGCGTCAGGGCATGGCCACGGTTGTCCAGTTTCAGCCCACGGTCGGAACGGTTGTCGCCGTCGAAACGCGTGCCCATCACCACGGTATCGAGGTACCAGCCGTAGGGATCGGTCAGCGTCCAGTACAGGCCATAACTGTCACCCTCGAGTTTGATCTGGCCCGCGCTGTTGTTCTCGAAGCCTTCGTTGAAACCGTCAACATCGCCCTGAATCCGGCTGTGGCCAACGAACAGGCCGATGCGTTGCGTTTGCCCGCCCGACGTCTGCGTGCTGTACAGGTCATTACCGACTTGAAAGCCATTGAGTGAACCGTTCAGGCGTGGGGTGACGGTGCCGGCCCAGCTCTGGTCGATGTTCTTGCCGTAGACCCGGCCCCAACCGGCCCCGAAGGCACCGGTTTCGCTGAGCAGGCGTTGATCGCCCTGACGATCGTGAAACGTGCCGAGTGCGCTGAGAGTCAACTGCGCGGCGGCAGGCGGCAGCACTGACCAGTTGGGCACTTCCGGACGATAGATCGGGATCGGCGCAGCGCCCGCCACGGCGGCGGGCAGCACGGGGAGTACGGGCAGCTCAGGGCTGGCGATGGGAAGCGCGGGTTCGCCGGGGGCGGGTGCTACAGGAGTGATCAGCGCGGCAACCGGAGTCGCCACCACCGGTACCAGAATCGGCGGCAGACTCGGATCGGGGTTGGGCACGCTGACTACCTGCGGCGCGACGATGGCGGAACGCAGGTACCAGCTGTTTTCGCTGCCGGCGGTGACGCCGCCCTTGAACAGGTAGTAATCGTAAGCACCGACCGACACCGGACCGCTGAAGCTGAAGGCATTGTTGGTACTGACAGTGGAGCCTTGGGCCTGCACCACCTGAATGCCGTTTTCCTGGGTCAGCCCACCGATCCCGCCGATGTTGGTCACGCTGATGACCGTGGCACCGCTGAGGCTGCCGTTGTTGACCACCAGTTTGTCGCTGGGCGCGCCATCGCCACCGAGTTCGCTTTGCAGCAACAACTGGCCGCCGTTGCCGATGTAGTTGCCGTTGATGGTCAGGCTGTCATCGGTACGACTGTTGTTGCGAGTCAGGTCGATGACCCCGGCGTTGTTGACGGTCACGGCCTGCCCGGCCACGGCGGGTGACACCGCGCCTTGGGTGGAGAACACGCTGCTGCTGGCATCGACGTTGAGCACGCCGGCGCCGCTGACAGCATCGCCAAGCACCAGGCTGCTCGACCCCAGGTCGAGTTGCGAGCCGTTGTTCAGGTTCACCGTCTCCCAATTGCTGAATCGCGCTGGCAGCGCGGTGCGGGTGTTGTCGAAGGTCAGGACGTCGTTGCCCGCGCCGCCATCCACGTTGGGGGTCAGTGCCAATACGCTGTCATCGAGGTTGCGCAGCGTTGCGCTGTCGTTGCCGTCGCCCATCAGGATCGCCGAACGGATGATGCCGCCGCCGTTCCACAGCAGCGTGTCGTTGCCGACACTGGCGCGGATCTCGCCGCCGATTTCGCCGCCGGTCACGGTAATGCTGTCGTTGCCGCCGCTGACACTGATGTTACCGCCGATGCGCCCGCCGGAAACGATAATGGTATCGGTGCCGAAACCGGTGACCAGGTTGCCGAGGATCTGCCCGCCGGACAGGTCGAAAATATTGTTGTCGAGCTTCATGTCGACCCGGCCGATGGTGCCGCCGGTCATGCGCGCGACATCGCCGTCTTCAAAGGCGCCGACGATGGTGCCGCCGGTCATCAGGAAGGTATCGCGGCCATCGCCCTGCGCCAGTGAGCCGATCGAGCCTGCGCTCATGACGAAATCGTCGATGCCGGCGCCCTGGCTGACCGCGCCGGTAATCACGCCCGATTGCATGTTCACCCGGTCAGCGCCGGCGCCGAAGGTCACGCTGCCATTGATCTGGCCGCTGCCGTTGGCGGGGAAGGCCAGGCTGTTGTTGCCCGCAAGATCGGTCAGCGCACCACTGGTGCCACCGTCACAGGTGAACGCGTCGTTGCCGGGGCCCGGGATCAGTGAACAGGCGGCGGAAGCGGGTGAACTGGCGAGCAGTAGTGAGGCAGGCAGGAACAATGTCTGCGGCAGGGCTCGCAGGTATCTGGAGTAGCGCGTCATGGCAATTCCCTTCGGCTGAATTCGGGAAATTCATCCTTGAGCGAGCCTTGATCCGGCCTCCCGATATAACTGAGGCTCCACGTGAGATCCCTGCCCTAACGAATTGAATGCGCTACTCCTTGAGCTTTCCTAGGTGTAGAAGAATTTGCTGCCCGATCAAGCACGACTGACCAACGGTCATGTCCGAACTGCGCTTAAAGATGCACCTCAACCGCCAGCGGCAAGTGGTCCGACAGGTGCGTCCACGGCTTGTTGCCGAGGATCTGCGGGTCGTGGCTGCTGGCATTGCGCAAGTAGATGCGGTCCAGGCGCAGCAGTGGAAAACGCGCGGGGTAGGTCTTGGCCGGCCGGCCGTGGTGGCGTTCGAAGGCTTCGTGCAGGTAATCGCGGCGGGCGAGGGCGACATTGCCTTGCAGCTGCCAGTCATTGAAGTCGCCGGCGATGATCACCGGTGCATCGTCGGGCAATGATTCGAGCAACTGGCAAAGCAACTGCAACTGCAATTGGCGGTGGCTTTCCAGCAGACTCAAATGCACGCAGATTGCGTGCACCTCGGCGTGGCCCGGTACGTCCAGCACGCAGTGCAGCAGGCCGCGGCGCTCGGGGCCGGTGATCGACACGTCGAGGTTGCGGTATTCGCGGATCGGGTATTTCGACAGCAGGGCATTGCCGTGGTGGCCATCGGGATAGACCGCATTGCGCCCATAGGCGAAATCGCTCCACATGCTGTCGGCGAGAAATTCGTATTGCGAGGTTTGCGGCCATTCCTGGTAGCGATTGGAATGGCGCTCGTGTTCACCCACCACCTCCTGCAGAAACACCAGATCGGCCGAGGTGCTGCGCACTGCTTCACGCAGTTCCGGCAAGATGAAGCGCCGGTTGAGGGCGGTAAAACCCTTGTGAGTGTTGACCGTCAGCACGCGCAGGCGATGGATGACGGGTGCGTCGACGGCGTGACGCTTGGGATCGCTGGACACGTTCACTCCTCTGAAAAAACGGCTTCCTGTTCATGCGACTGGTCTGTGCGCGGGCAGTTCCTTCCAGATGCCTCAGGTCGGAATTCAAATCAGCAGAACCGCCAGGAAACCTGTGGGAGCGAGCTTGCTCGCGAAGGCGGCCTCCCGATCGACCAATCTCTGACTGAATGCACTCGGTCAAATTGTGGGAGCTGGCTTGCCAGCGATGACGGCCTACCCGCCGACCAATCCCCAACTGAATGCAAGCATTCCAACTGTGGGAGCGAGCTGGCTCGCGAAAGCGGCCTGCCAGACAAAATCAAAACAACAGCGCAAACGCCGCAAATAAACATAACCCGGCAATCACGTTTAAAGTACACGAACCGTTACGCCATAACGGCTACAACGCCTTGCGCCGTTACCTACGCGTACGCCAGAATCCGCCGGCTTACATGACCATACCCTGCGCTATATCGTTTCTCTGCCACTGCCCATCGGTGGTCGGGTTTAGTAGCCCGTATGGTTTTAGTAAGTGCATGAGTCCCATTGAGCCAGGCGTATCTGTGCCTGTACTTCGATGGTGGTTGTGCGCAGGGCGCTCTCGAGCGCGCCGGTCTTGCTAATTCCTCCGGTCTACTAACCTGTGCACAGCCGCCACCCTTCTTTTAGTAGAGAACGGTCGCGGCCCTTGTTAAGGAATTAGATATTTATGTTCAAAGCCACACCCAACCCGCCAGACACCTCGATCCCGTACGACCCAGCGCTCGACTCGCAGAAGATAAAAGCGGCAACCGACCGCGCCATCAACTTCTACCTCAACCCCGGCGCACTGAAGATCTCGATCCCTACAGCCTCGTCATGCAAGTCGAACAGAATCTTCCTCATCGACCCCACCGTGGACGAAGAAACCTTGCTCGTCGAAGCCTGCGAATCCCTGGCCGCCGCCAGCGACATGGCCCGCGATATCGGCGACACCGTCGATAACCCACAGCGCCGGGCCATGCTGATGCTGCATCAGGTGATCATGCTCAGTGAACTGATGGTCAACCGGGTACTGGACGGCCGCCGCGTCCCGAACTAACTGCTCGGTCCCCGTGTAGGAGCTGCCGCAGGCTGCGATCTTTTGATCTTGTTTTTCAAGATCAAGATCAGGATCAAAAGATCGTCCGAACGCGGCCCGAGCCTTCGGCAGCTCCTACAGTGAGTAATCCTTTCAAAGTGCCTCGATCGGAGTTCCAGCTGATGCCCGAAACCCCACCCAATCCGCCGATCACAGAATCGGTATCGCCCTACGAATCCCGCAACTCGAGAAAACTCCACGAAGCCGCCGAACGCGCCCTCGACCACTACCTCGCTGATGCCGAGCGCGAAAAATCCGCCCCCGAACGTGAGATAAATCGACCAGTATTCTTTTGCACCAGTTGCAACAGAATATCAAATTCCACTCTGGAACCATGAGGGCGCAACAGGGCGATGCTCGCTCAATGGAAACTGAGCACCTTGTGGCCAATCACGCAATTGCCGGCGGTATGACTGCAACTCGGTGTATTGCTCCGCTTTGATGGTGGTCGAGTCTCCCGCCTCGATTTCGTCACGGTGTCGAACAACCAGTGGATCGGTCAGCACCAGTTGCGAATCACGCCAAGCCCGTTCGACCGCCACCAATTCGTCAGCATCGAGCTGGGGGGGATCGATCAGCACCGGATGACCATCGGGCCGTGAAGACATTTTCTTAGGGCTGACCGACAACTCATCGAGCAGCGACTGCCAAACACTTTCCGACACCTCGACCACGTCCGCCGGCATGTCCGCGCCATGGATCTCTGGGCGATAAGCCCCACATGTGGACGGACTGAAAAATACGATTTTGCCCATGTTCAATTCCCCAAAGCTCGCCAAAAAACTTGCCACCCAACTGAAGCAGCGCCCGCCGCGTTCTGCACGCGAAGCCTGCAACCGGTCGGCGTATAGTTGGTATCCATCACCGCATGCATCAAGGCCGACGAGCCAAAGTGCATTGGCGTGATATTGCGCACCAAATTGGGAAACGGGATCGGGAATGTGACGTAAACATAGCCGTTCGCATCCGTCACACCTACGCCCCACTGCTCGATCGCCCCCGAGGGCAATCGGTAGTAACCACTACCAGCCCAAAAACTGCCGAACTCCGGCGCATATTTCAGAGAAGACATTCCGTCTTCAACCACCCACTGTCCGTTGCCTGCCGTGATTAAGATGGTAGACAGGGACTGAAGGGTTACAGAATTTAGGGAATTGACGGACATCGCGCTAATAACGTCTGTACCCTGCCGGGCAATATTGACCACGCCCGGCGTCGTGTTGAATAGAAAAAAATTGGTGCCGGTTGGCACCGAATTAACAGGCGGCAGGGTCAACGTCCCAGACGCTGCGAGAACGATGCGATGGCCAGCAGCCGCAGCACTCAGCGTCGCGGGCAACGCCCCGATATCCACGCGGCCGGCAAAATTCCCCTGCGCGCGCTGCACAAACTCAGTTGTAGCAAGCGTTTTATCGTTATCAAACTGAGGTGCGGTGGTTCCATCTGGAAGGTCGCCAGGGGCAAGTGACGCACCGCCAGTCACCAGCCCCTTCGCGTTGACAGTCACCTTCGTCCAAGTGCCGGCCGTCACGCCGCTGTTCGGCAAGGCCAGCGTTATCTCAAGGTCAGCACTTCCGTCAAAACTACCGCTTCCTGTAGCGGCCCCTTTGAAACTTAGAGCGCGAGGCGTCGCCAATTTGACCGCCTTGCCAATGGTAGTGACGCCGTCAACGATCTTGCCTAGTTGATCCTTGAGCCATTTCGTTCGGTTAGCCAACTGTTTAGCTTGCAGATTGTCGATACCTTCCGGTCCACCCAATACGGGGTCGGATGTTTCGAGCTGGTAGATGCCTTCCGGCCATTCATTAGCTTCGGGTAAATCGGCCATTAGCTGCTCCCATGGTTGTATTGGCCATCGCGTCTTGCAAAGCCGTTATGCCTGATTGCCACTGATTGATAGTCGAGCGACACCAGGCGGCAACGAGTCGGGGCGACGGAAAGTAGGAGACGGCGCAAAAGCGCAGCCTGGTCATTGGTGATGACGCGCTTGAGAAAGACTCGATAGAGGGGCCACGCGCTAGGATCTCCGTGGACATGGTTTCCATCCCTGATAATCGATCCGTCACGCACCTGGTTGTTAAGCCCTTCCTGAATCGTCACCTCGCCAAAACCAAGCAGGCGAATAACTTCACGGATCGCCCAAGGCGTACCTTTGAATCGATGCAGCTCGGCGGAGCTCTTAATCAGGTTGCGCTTGGCATCCTCGGACTCGGCCAACAACCAGGCGGCCTCATCAATAAGGGAGAACTGATCGGCCAGGACGGGCAGCAATTGCGGTTTCACCAGGTCGACCAGATAAACCAACATCGCGTTGATATCCAGGCTGTCAAACGTCTCTTTGAGCAGCTCGCAGAGCAACGCGAAACGCTCATCACCAACCAGGGCTGGCGGCAGCTGTTGCTCAGCCATACGCCACCCCTGCATCCTCAAGCAGGATCGAAGTGTTGTTTGCCCACTCGTTGCTCAGCAGTTCGCGCCAGGCGTTGGGCAACTCCAGTTCAGCGCGATAAACGCCATTCACCTGCAGCAGCGCGGTAATTTGCTCCTGGACAAGATCACGACCGAGTCCCGCACGACGCTCAGCCACATACGCCTCTGCGGCAGCTCTGGCCGTCTTCATCGCGTCGTCTCGATCTGCTGTGGCATAGAAGGTCAAGCGCGCCTTGATCTGATAGACCACTTCGGTGGGTGCAAGAGCATGTACGGTGTCGCATAACGGGCGTACTTTTTCACCTGAGACCTGGCTTTTGATCCGCTGCAGCAGATCGTCCGTTGGCAAGCTGGCCCGCCGGAATGGTCGCATCCTGGTCAGTCAGAAAGGTGACCTTCGCGTCTTGGGTGCTGATCCGAGTGCCGGCGCGAATCAGCAAAGGTTGCTGCAGGACGGCTGGCATGCTGAAGCGTATGGGGCAACGTGCTGGGGCAGCCAGTAGCCTGGGGGTTGCAACCAGTTCGCCCAGGTAATCCAAAATCGGAGCATCCGCAAAGCGCACCAGGAGTTGCTCGCCGGCATTCTGAATGGACATATCCGAGAGCGACTTGGCGTAGGCAATCAAGTCAATGAAAAGCCGCTCGACCTGGGCGGGATATAGGGTTTTCCCCGATTTGGACTCATAGCGGGCAATAAGAGCCGCTTCGGTGGCAGCAGGGTCGATGTCGACGAATACGGGTTTAGGTAGCTCGCGCATAGGGCACCTCGGTCAACTGGGCGACACCATCCGCAACACGCCACTGTACCTGCACCCGGATCTGTGCCCCTTCAATCAGCACCTGTACCTGCACGACTGAGATGCGGGTTTCCCAGCGACGTAGTGCGTCGACCGTTTCTCGCACCAGGTGCGGAGTCACGCGGTTTACAGGCCAATCGATATATAGATGTAGGTCACTGCCAAAGTCCGGTCGATGAGCGTCGGCGCCCTTGGGCGTGGTGAGGATGATACGAATGGACTGGTCGATATCGCGCAGGCCCTCGACGACCTCCCCGGACGTACCGAGGGCGGGCTGCCAGTGGGCGGCGGTGATGCTGGTATAAGGAGTGGGCGTCATCATGCGCACATAATGCGTTAGCCTGCTGATGCAGGCTTTTAATCGAGTTTAAAGAGAGTGGTATGAAACAGCGTTTCAGGCGCTAATATTGGTAATCGCAGAATGGATGATAGTGATGAACAAATTCGTACCTCCAGAATTCAACAAAGCTGCCTTTAACTGTCCTCATTGCCATGCCTTTGCCGGTATGACTTGGGAGATGTTGACTTTGGGCGGGTTCCGTTCGCCTATGGGCTTTATTTCCGCGCAATGCCAAAGCTGCAAAGAAAGAAGCATATGGCGCTCACGCGCGCTTGATAGAGACTTCTCCCTAACCCCTGAGAAGGTCCTTGAGGCAGACATGGTTTATCCACTGTCAGTGAGCGCAGTACCAGCCCACTCGCAAATGCCAGAGTTGATAAGGGATGACTTTGAGGAAGCTCGCCAGATTGCGTCAATCTCACCTCGTTCAGCTGCTGCCCTGCTAAGACTTTGTCTAGAAAAGCTCTGTCAGCACCTTACGGGCACAACCAACAAAATCGATACGCAGATTGCCGATCTTGTAGAGAAAGGACTACCTCGAAAGATCCAGCAAGCGTTGGACACCGTAAGGGTTGTTGGGAATGAGGCAGTTCATCCTGGAACCCTCGACCTTCGAGATGGCGAGAAATTCGTCTATCCACTATTTCAATTGATCAACCTCATTATTGAGGATCAGATCGCTAGCCCAAATGCGATCAATGACCTTTTTGACTTGCTTCCCGAGGAGAAGCGCAAAGGGATTGAACAGAGGGATGCGAAAAGAAAAGATGCGGGGAAAAAATAATTTAGTGCGAGTGGTTGCTGGAGTTGCCACCAACATCAATGATGGTACCTGTCGCATTGATGTTGCCATTTACCTGCAGGTTGCCATTTAAGGCGACCTGCGGGATATCCAAAGTCGCTGACGGTGCTTTCACCACTACCGGCTCGCCGGCTTCAACAGTGATATTCCGGCCACACTTCACAAGCAGAGCTCCCACGCAATCCAACGTCATCACCCCGGCCGCACGGTCGTAGGTGGAGATCGTACCGTCACTGAAGCGCACATAGTCTGTATTTTCATCAACCACAGGCGGTGGCTCGGCGGTCGAATAGACCCCGCCCAGATAAACACCACCCACACCGTCCGAATCCAGCAGCACAGCAACCTGTTCATTCAGCTCGGGCATCAGCGGCCGGCGCTGCGTGCCTTGGGTGTTACGTTGCGGCACATTAAGCCAATAGCTTTCAACCCCGTCGCGGTTATCCAGGCGCACCCGGATACGGCACGTCATGTGATCCACGGCGCTGACTTCGCCGTACTCCAGTTCAACAGCCATCAGGCCACCACCTCACGCTGAATGCCGTAAGTCGATAGCGCCAGGTCAGGCTTGGTGCTGTCCTGGGTCATCGAGATCGAGGGAGCAGAAATGCGGCAGACCGTTTTGTCCACGGTGTAACCACCGCTGCGGGTCATTCGGTGCTGCGCGGACATAATCAAATAGTTACCACCCAACATGCCTGCTGCAGCCAAGGTCACGATATTGCCGCTGACCAGGTTGGGACGCCCCATGGCGGTCCAACTGCCAGTAGTACGCTCGCGGTTGGCCTTGGCCAATTCGGCCTTGGCTTTTGCCTTGGACTCCTCGACCGAGGCACTACGTTTGCGGCTCTTCTTCGTGTCACCGCTGGTGGTGGCTTTGCTCACGCTACTGGGTACAGCGACCGTCTTGCCCTCGTTGTCGATCTTGTAAGCGATCAACTGCTTCTTCGCCGGCTCTTTGTGCTTGACCTCTACAGCCTGAGGCACACTCTTGATCGTGTCGCGCAACCTCACGCTAGCCAGATCCTGAAGCGCCTGAGTTGCTACCGGCGATCCTTTGGCCAGCTCACTGATAGCGTGGAAGACCATCCGAGTGCCGGTGACCTTGAATGCATAGTCGTATTCGCCGGCAAGGTTGCGCAGGAAGGTCAAGTCAGATTCTTGCTGGGTCAATCGGTCGAGTTTGATCGGCTCGATGCTGCCAATCAGCTGCAGGCCTTGACGGTCAGCCACCTGCTTGGCAATGGCGTCCAGCGTCGTGCTTTCGTATGCACGATGCTCGGTGGTACGCAATGACGCCTTGATGCCGGTGGCCAACGCATGAATGGTGATGGTCGACGGTGGGCAATTAAGCTCAACCTCGTCAATCTCAAATCGGCCCAGAGTGCGCAGCGATTCACCTTCCCACCCAATAGCCAGGGACAAGGTGTCACCGTGACCTGGATACCAGGCGTCACGCCATTTGCCCTCGGTGTCCTCCAGTTCGACCTCCAGACTGTCAGCCTCACCAGTGAGGAAGTCCGAATACGTCAGCGAAAGCAGGTGCTGGCTGACATTGCGAGTGATATTGCTCTGCTGGTAAGTCAATACAAAACGCGCTTCGGGCACCTGTTTGGGAATCATCGCATCCATGGTGGCAGATCCTCATTTGTCGCTACGGGATCAAGTAGCGGGATGGCCAAGGTCAACCCTGCGGGTAACGCGCTGGTGATAGGCACATGCATGTTCGCCTGAACGATCGGCGAATAACGATGTGCGTCTCCGTAGTACTTCCACGCCAGTTGATCCCAGCGCTCCCCTTCGGTGGTGACATGGGTAAGAAACATTAGGCTTTCCTCGTCAGAACCTGTGCCGCCAGCCCTGCAAGGCGGGTGCTGGCACCATTCATGGTGGTGAGCGCTTGGTCTAGCGACTCGCGGGACGAGGTAAAGCGGTCCACGATGTTGCCCAGGTCAACTGGATTGAGCGCGGATCGGGCCCCCATCACACTGCCTAGCACGTCCTCACCTAAACGCGACAGATCGGCACCATCTTTGAGCAGACCCGCCGCTGCCGTAAGCCCCTGCAACGGCTCAATGGCCCTTGCGGTGACGCCGAGCAACTGGGGAACCTGGCCGAGGATCATCGAGGCGTTACCGCTCTTGACCGTTTCATACAGATTCTGGCCGGCTTTCAGCATATTGCCGGCTGTTTTGGCGTGACCAATCACTGCCTGGACGGTGCTGGGGGATGGCATCAGTCGCGAGACAAGTCCAGGTGAACCTGCAGCAGCTGCAGGAGTGCCGCTCAACGCAGTATCGAGTAGACCCGGACGAGCAACCTTGCGCGCGAAAGCTCCGGTGTACTCCTTAAGGCTCAGTTGAACCGTAGCCGAGTTGATCTGGCCCGTAGCCGTTGCACGGCGGATGTTGTTTCCAATGTTGGCGATGACATATGCGCCCAGGTACTCGCCGGAGCCCATGACAAACGCCAAAGGTTCATGCTTGGTCTTGGCCAGGCGCAGTGCACGCAGTCTTTCGTCGGGATCGCCTAAAACAGGGTGAAGTTCTATGGTCAGGTTGCACTCATCAAGCCCTTCACCAACCCACTCAAGCAAGGGTTTGCCTTGTATGCGCGCATGCTCGGCCCAATCGGCCGAACTGCTTTGATCCATGCCGGTGATGCCGCCAGCAACGGTAAATTCGATATCGCCGAGAATGGCAAACATCAAGTCAGCCCTCCATCGGACGGGCCATAGCTTCTTCGGCGTTTGTCGTGCATGTAGCGATCCATCATTCGCACAAATTCAGCGTAACCAGCCTGCAGCCCCTGCTGAACCTGCTGTTGGGTTTCTGCG
Organism: Pseudomonas sp. GM30; assembly: GCF_000282275.2. Lineage (NCBI taxonomy): Bacteria > Pseudomonadati > Pseudomonadota > Gammaproteobacteria > Pseudomonadales > Pseudomonadaceae > Pseudomonas > Pseudomonas sp. GM30. The sequence continues at coordinate 194,183 of NZ_AKJP02000032.1, forward strand.
CCGCCAGGCACCGTAATTTGAGGAGCGAAGTGAAAGACGGGCTGACCACCAGCGCCTGATGAGCCAGTTGAGGACACTCCGCCACCACCACCCATCATGCTCGCCCGAGAGACATGAACCGGGTTCGGTGGGGCGAGATCGACGCCCGACTGCGCAGCCATGCCGAGTGCAGCCTGACGGACTAGGCCAGCCTGCGCACTGATGCCGATGGCCGCACCTTCGCTGATATTGGCCCCGTATCCTATGAATACGCGGCTCGGCGACTGGATGCCAAGCGTCTCTGTGAACCAGCCTTTTACTGAAGAACCGATGCCGATCACGCTGTCCTTCAGCGCGCCAGCCATGTTGGTAATGCCATTGACCAGGCCGGTCACGATCATCCCGCCGAACTCGGAAAACTTGCCGGGTAACTCAAAGCCGAAGTAGTTCATCACGGCAGCGAAGGCCCGGTAGAACAACCCCACCGGGGAGAAGTTGAGCAGCGTTTGCGCAATGCCGGAAATACCGCCGCTGAAACCTTCTTTGATCTCGGCCCACAAGCCGCTCACAAAGGCCTTGATCGGCCCCCAGTAGCGGTAGATCAGGAAGGCCGCGACCGCGATGCCGGTGATGGCCAGCCCGATTGGGTTCATCAGCAGCGCCCGGCCGATCCACAGCACGGCCTGCCCAACAAGGCGTAAGCCGGTGAGGAGTTGGCCGCCTAATGCCTTGCCCAACATCACGCCGCCACGCGCCAACCATACGGCGCCACGGCCGGCTGCGGTAAGCGCCGTGCGAAGATCGTTCAGGGCAGCCCGACCAAGCCAACTGGCTCCACGGGCGACAGCGGCGAGGCCCGAGCGCAGATCGTTCAGCACTGCACGGCCTAACCAAATGGCGGCTCGTCCTGCGGCGCGCATTCCTTGTGCGCCTTTGCTGAGGCCGTTGATCAGCGGGGCGAATTTTCCGCCGTGCCACGCGGCCTGTAGAAGCGTCCACTTGGACGACAACGCTGTCATGGCGGTTTTCATGGCCACGAATGGCGACAGCACAAGGTTGGCCCCATAGGCCACGCCGATAAATGCCATCTTGCCAACGAGCAAGCCGCCGACAAGTCCAACGACGCCCTTGATCAACTCGGGGTTTTCGCCCGCCCAAGTAGAGAACGAACGCATCAGCGGAACGACAGCGCGGCTAACGTCCACGATGGCCGGCAATAACGCGTTGCCAACTGAAATGCCGATGTCGGCAAGGTTGGTGCGCAGTTCCTTGAGCTGTTCTTTCGAGCTGCCCATGCGTTTTGCCCAGTCCTGATCGAGCACGCCTTTATCGGCCGCATCCTTGCTGCCTTCCTTGATGCCGCCGAGATCCTTCTGATTTGCCAGCGCCGGGCGCACGAAAGACAACACCTGCTGGTCGGCAAACAGCTCGCCGAGCTTGTAGGCCTCATCGAGCCGGCTGAGTGCCGTCTCGCGTTCTTTCTGATCCTTGATATCCAGCGCTTTGCTATAGGCGGCGGCAGCGGCCGGCCCCTTGGTGCCCAGATGTTTGGTCAGAATCTTGATCATGGCTTCGGCGGGAGAAAGCCCCTCGCTGACCAGGTTCTTCATGCTGCCTTTAAGATCAATGCCGGCCTTCTCAAACGCCTTGATCGTTTCGGGCGCGGTGAGTTTGGAAAGGAAGTTCTTGAAGTTGTTGGCCGCCTCGTCGTTGGTACCGGCGCCCCGGCGGGCGATCTGCAGGGAGGCGCCGATCTCGGCAACGGCACGCTCGCCAGTGATGCCCAGCGCGGCAAACTGTGGCGTCAGTTGGGGCAGCCATTTGGCCATGTCCGCAAGTTCGAACTGGCCGCTTTTGCCAGCGAATGCCAGCATGTTCATGGAGCGCTCAAGTCCGGCTGCGCCGATGCCGAGGTTGTCATTGAGCGCGATGGCCACCGACCCAAGATCGTCCATGCTTGCCCGCGTTGCGGTCGCCGTTTTGGCCATTACCGGGGCATATGCTTCCAGCTCCTTGACGTTGGAAATGCCGCCGGCAATCAACACGGCGGTGCCCTTGGCCACGTCGGACTGAGTCTGGTTCCACCTCAGCGCGGCCCCGCGCATGACATCGCTGATGCCTTTCTCCTGCGCATCATCGAAGCCGCCAGTGATGGCGATATCACGGGTCTGGTCTTGAAACTCGATAGCCGTGCGCATCGACTGCACAATGGGGGCGCCAAGCGCCGCGCCTGTACCGGCCACTTCCAGCGCCTGCCCGCGCAGCTCGCCGCGCTTGTTTTTGAGTGTTTCGCCACGCGCAATGCTCGCGGTAAGGCGGTCTTGCTTGACCTTCAGTTGGTCGATTGAGCGGCCCACCAGGTCATATTGCCGGCGTAGCCGTTCAACGCCCGTGCCGCCCTTTGCGAGGGCGGCGGAGAGTTCAGTGCCGATGAGTTTTTGCTTTGCGGTGAGGCCGTCAGTAGCGCGGCCGAGCTGCTGTACGGTCGATTTAGCCGAGCCGAAAGCGGCGCTGAGGCTGCCGGAAACGACGGCGCCGATCTTTAGTCCAACCAGTACTTCGTTAGCCATAAAGTTTGCTACGCTATGGGCATGTTTGAAAAAGCCGCTCTACGCACCGCCAATTTTCTGTATGCACTGGCCATCGGCGCCGGTGTGATTGGTCTCGCCTGGCTTTGCCTGGCGCACCTGCCGTTGTGGGCTGCGGTTGTCGTGTTCTGCATCGGCTTGCCATTGCTGGCTTCGGTAGCCGCCCCTGTCGCAGCGGGCGGCGCTTGGTTGGCGGGAGTGGTAGTTGCGCTGGTCGCGGTTATCGGCCGCTCGCTTTATCGGCGAGTTCGATCCGCCGGTTGATCTCACGCCTGCAGGTTTCCACCCAACGCCAATACTCCGCCATGTCCAGCCGCCTGATTTCAGACGGCTGGAGCCTCAGCACCAGCAGCAGCGCCTCGTCCCAAGATTCCAGCAAGGTTTCCTCCGCTAGCCATTTCCCGCAACACCTCGGTAGCTAACTTCGAATCGGCAATGTCGAACTCGCCGAGATCTTCCAGAGTGACACCCAGCATCTTTGCAATGAGCAGATCTTCCATCGCGCCTTCATCTTTCGTAACGGCTTGAGCGGCGCTGATGTCTTTGCGCTTCAGGCGCTTGATCGGCAGTTTTTTGATCGTGTTGCCGTCGCCGCTTTTGACGGGGAATTTGAGGGTGAAGCTGAGTTCGTCGGCCATCTATGATGCTCCAAAAGAGGTTGCTTTAAATGAGCCATGAGCATCTCACTGGGCCGAGGTGATGACTTTTAATCGACTTTAAAGAGAAGCCCCGCGCTTGGCGGGGCTTTGGAGCTTCTTTCTACCGGAGGCGACGAATCACCGGTTATCTGGATGAATTCGCGACCGCACAACTGCCTTGAACTGGTCGAGGGTTAGCTCGAAGGAGTAAGGTTCACGTTGTTTTTCCAGCTCTTCCAACATACGTCCATAAAGATCAGTAGTAGGCATATGCGAATTTTTGATCCTGCCCTTGAAGTGCGCCCATTTACCAAGATCCTCGGTGAGCACATGTGCGATTGAAAGCAGCTCGCTTTCATTGTTGCCGTCGAAGCCAGGGAATATTACGTCGCCCGCTGAGAGATCCAACTCAGCGCGTTCGGCCTCTGTGAGGTCTGCATATCTGAGTTCAAGGAGTTGCCATAGATCCAACACATCCATGACATATTTGACATTCGGTGGAGTTTCCTCGCGCAGGAACATGGTTGGATAAGCATGTGCCAGAGCCCATCCTTCCCCGGCGCAGATCATGCGCTGGATGAAGTCAGCATCAATAGAGTCCTTAATGTTGAGCGCTTTATGAATGTCAGTGAGAAGCGTAAAGAGCAGTTGATCTTTTCCAGAAAATTCCATCTTTTCATCCTTAAAATTACGCGGCATCAGATTGCCGCTACACATCCTATTTACGAAAGCACTCGACCACAACGGAAAAGCCTCAAACAAGGAGCGATTTCGGGTTAATGAGCCTTTGATTGAGCGATTTTGGTTACAGCTTTTGTGGTGAGATCCCAAAGAAAAACGCCGCTTTCCTATCCTAGAAAGCGGCGCGTTACAAAGGGAACGGCTATCGTTTTTCGTGTTTCGTTGTTCAAGCCTGGCCGATATTCTGACGGTACTTAGACAGCTGATCCTGCCCGCCAACCTTGAAGATGTTCGCCAGCCAATCCAGCAAGACGATTTCCTGTCCGTTCAGAACCTGACGCACATACGTGGCGGAGAACGGCGTTTCATACTTGGTAGGATCTCGCGGCTTATGGCCCCCGAGTTGATACTCCTTGCCGGTAATGGTCATCGTAGTGACCAGCGGCAGCTCCTCGACGAGGCCGGCGCTGTTAAACACTTGAACGTTGTTGCGGCACTGCAACTGGACGCTTTTGAATGGCGTCACAAGTTTGCTGGCCGCTTCGTAGTACAGGCTGTTCCAGACGAACTTGCCCTCCAGCTTATCGATGCCGTCCGGCAGCTCGATCAGGCCGACCATCCCAAGCCCCTGAAAGTCGCTGGTCACGGTTTTGATGGAGCCGAGGTCGACTTCTTCCAGCTTCCCGAAGAAGCTGGCGCCGTCGAGGTAAACGTTCGCGTTGGATATGCGGTGAGCGCTGAAGCCAGCCATTACTGTGCCCCCAGGTTGACCAGGTATTCCCCGGTGATTTCGGTTTCAAATGTGCCGCGTTCAAACGGCAGCGGAATGCCCAGCTTGTAGCTGAACAGCACATGGCCCAGTTCCAACTCGGTTTGCGGGTTGCGGGCCGGGTCGTACCAGCACTCGCCGCCGAGCAGTGCCTCGTCGCCGATCAACTTGCGAATCAGCAGATTCACGCTCTCGGTGATGCTGGTAATCAGCGAAGTCGTCACCGGCTGATCGACGAACTGAAGCGAGCTGTAGCGGATCGATTCGTCGATAACGTCCTTGGTACGCCGCACGTTTTCGAAGTTGCGCATGTGGGTCACGGTCGGCCAGGCCGCCGTCCGGTTGCCCCACAGGCGCAGCCCGGTGCCGAATGAGTTGAATACGGTGGTGATGCCGTTTTCGTTCAGCAGGTTGACGTCGCTCGATGCGTCATCAATCCGGGCGCTGAGCGGCCGCTCCAGGCCAATGACGCCGGTCAGCTCCTGATTGGAGCTGCTCCACCAGTAGCCCTTGTCGTTATCGATCTTGGCCCGCAAGCCGGCGGCGCGAATAGACAGTGGTTGCAGGCGGACGCCATCAGTCGGCGCGTCATAGACCTTTACGTGTGGGTAGCACAAACGCACCCGGTCGCTGCTGGTATTGAAGTTGATATCGCCGGCCGGCCCGCGCCCCGAAATGACCTGTTGAACCGTCGTTCCGATTGGGGCGTCGATGTAAGCCACGCCGCCGACTTGGGTTGCGGCCGCGATCAATTCAACGCTTACCGAGTTCAGGGTACTGTAGCCGGGCGCGATAAAAATCTTCCCGAAGTAGCCCAGCAAGTTGTAGCTGTCCTGGAAGGCCTTCAGGCCCGTGCGTTTGCCGGCGACAGTGACGCCGCCGATGATGTCGGCCGGCGTGACTTTGCTCGGATCGGCGTAGGCGTAATCGGCTTTGACCGGGCCGTTGACGGGGATGGTGCCGGTGGGCAAGCGCTTCGCCCGGCCGGTCAGCATGTCGACGGAGTAATCGGTGCCATTGACGTAGGTGTTCGTGCCCTCTGGAGATTTGAGGGTCAACGTCTGGAGCGCGCCGTGCTCTAGCTGCAGGAGGTCGTTGTCGTTGAATGAGCGCTCCTGTCCCGCAACGCTAGTGCGGTGAATCGCGGGGTCGAGGACGTTCACGACCAGCACCGTCCCGGAGCCGAAGTCGTAAATGCCTTCGAGCGCTTCCGGGATGCTAAAGCCGGCGAGGTGTGGGCCGAATTGAGCGCCGTCGATTTCGTTCAAAGACTGGATCAGTTGATTGACCGGCCCCGTAGGCGCGGTGCCGACCAGGGCGATCACGGCGGATTTGACCACCTTGATCGGACGCGGGCCGCGCTCGACTTCCAGCGTCTCGATACCGTGTAGATAGTTAGCGGCCATCGGGCGTTACTCCTTCTCGATTTTCTGAGGCGCGGGCGAAACCTTGGCGGCGGCCTTGGTTTCAGGCGCAAGCGGTTCCAGATGCTGAAGCTCCAGCAGCACTTGGGTGTATTCGTGATCGGCCGGCAACTTGACGAGTTTGCCCGGCGACAATTGCACCTCCAGCAGCTCACGCTGTTCGCCAACCCGCAGGGAGGCGGCGCTCTGAGGGCCTTTGTAGAGGTAACGGGTCAGGTTCATTGCATTTCCTCAAATCGCGGTTCGGTCAAAAGCGGCCCAGTCTCCGGGGCCATCAACTGCAGTTGGGTGGAGCGCGTGGCGAAGTCCTGCGCGTACTGCCAAACGCCGTTCATGTGGCCGATGAAGTGTTCGAAAACTGGACGGCACGCTTGGTCGCAGTGCGGGGCGCGCCACCCGGTGAGGCAGGTTCGGATGCGGTCGAGATACGAAACAACGCCGTCCTTGCCGTTGAGTTGGCGGAACACCAGCGTCAGCCGAAGCGTCATGCTTCGGGCCTGGAACACGGCATCCGTGCTTTCTGAGCCGGCAAAGGTGGATCTGCCGTAGGCCAGCAAAATCGCCCCGCGCGGGTGGTTCAGCCGGTACTGGAGCGGATTCTCGGGGAACAGCTCGACCATCAGCTCCTCGCTGAAGGCGCCCCGCAGACGTTCCAGCATCCCCTCCATCAATTGCTCGGTTTGGGTTTTGGCCGGCGCCTCGTTCATCAGTAGCGCTCCCATGTGTCAGCGTCGAACTGCTGCTTGCGTACCCGAACGCGAATCTCGCCCGGCTCCGACGCTGCGTGGCCCGTGGGCATGCCCAGCGTGACCACGCCGTCCCGTATGCTTTCCAGCAACTTGATGGTGTCCTTGCGGCTGTCCTTCACCGCGTCGGGTAACGCACCCTCGGGGCGGCGCTGGTACAGCCAATGCCGCGCCAGGTAAACCACCGCATCCCGCAGCACGGTCGGCACAGGATCGAGCGGCAGGTTGTAGCGGCCCCGAAGGTAACCATCCACCAGCTCTTCCGCCTGCCGCACGCCGTCCTCGATCACGTTCTCGTTGGGCGACATGGCGGCCGGGTCATCGTTGGAGAGCTGAATCAGCGTCATCTCCGGGATGGCGTTGCCGATATCGGCGCGGGTGCAGTAGCGCATGGGTTAGCCCGCCTTCAACTCGACCAGGGCTTCAGGGAACAGACACATGGCCAGCGGGTTAGCCTGGGCCTCCAGATACCAGCCTTTGCCCATCTTCCGTTCCTCAGCCTTGCTGTAGAACGGCTGGCCGATGGTGTTGACGGTTTCGTTGTAGTTCGCCGGGGCGTTGAACATGCGGAACACGCCACGGGCCACCGGGAACACTTGAGCAATGTCGGCCGGAATGAATCGCTGCCCGCTGACGGTCACGTCGTATTCGATGAACTCGATGCCGCCGAAGGTAAAGCCCGAGCGCACATCGCCGCCGAGGCGATCCTGCGCCTCCTGGTAATTGGCGAATGCGGCTTTAACCTTTTCATGGTCGACGAATGCGTCGAACCAATCCGGCCCGCAGAGTGAGCGGAAACCCGTAACCATCACGCCGCCGAGTTTGGATTCGGCGTGACGTTTGGCAACCATGCAGAGTTTGCGTACGTCGGTATCCTTGTTGCTCAGGGCAACCGGGATTTTCTTCTGAGATACTTCGAATTCTTTGAACAGGTCGAACAGCACATCGCCGTTCGCATCCAGCAGCTTGCCGCGCAATGCGCCAACACGTTGGAATTCGCGAGTGGCTTCGATGCTGTTTTTCAACTCCTGCAGGTTGTCATTGATCACCGTCGCCACAGGCGCGGTGGTGGACTCCTGGCCGAATGCGGCAACGCCCTGCAATTGGCTTGGCAGGATCGGCCGGTTGAGCGGCAAGTGCAGTGTTTCGAAAGTCCGGCGTTTACGGGTACCGCCTTTGATCGGCGCCGGGTCGTCGTTGCGCGAGGTATTGGGAACGAGGATCAGGCGTCCCTCGCGCTCGTCGATAACGACGCTGGTGCTGGTAACGCCTTTTTCGTCGAACAACCCCATCGCGCCGACTTTGCCGGGAACGGAGGGAAGCTTGTTCACGGCGGCGGTGAGGTTGGCGACGCTGAACATGTCTTGCAGATTCATGGACTACTCCAGATCAGAGGGCCGTGCGGGCAACGATGCCCAGGGCGTTGAGTTCGTCGAGGGCGGTGGCTTTTTGGGCTTCAGTAACGCCTTCGGGCCAAGCCAGTTCGGCGAGGTCGAGAACGGCCCCGCGAGAGATCACTACGCCCGGCTGGTCGCCGGTTGTGGCATCAACGGCTTCAATCAAAACCGCCGCCGATTTTTTGGCCGCTCCGGATCCGGCGAAGTCGACCACCTGGTACTTGCCGGACACTTTCGCCAGCACCTGGCCGAACGCGTAATGCACTCCGGCCAGCAGCGTGACTCTGTCCTTCGTCCAGCCGGGGAAGACTTCGACCAGCAGCAAATCGCCCGGATCTTTCGGTTGGTTAAACGTGGCCATGGGGGCCTCCTATCGTTTGTTGCGGGCTTCGGCGTCGGCCAGCAGAGGGTTGTTGGTTTCTGGAACGGTCTTGCCGGCGCGCTGCTTGGTGGCGATTTCGGCGAAGCTCACGCCGCCGGCCAGGTCAGCGAAGATCGCCTTCAAGCCGTCGACCAATGGCTCGCGGGCATCCTCTTCGCCGAACTCCAGCGGGGTTTCGCTGGAATCGGCGTAATCCAGCGCCGCAATCACGGCTGGGGCGTGTACCGGCTTCATGCCAGCGGCCACCAGTTTTTCGGCGAACGCGACGTTGGCCCCGTGGATGGCTTCTTGCGCGGCGGTACGGGCGGCCTTGTCACGCTTGGCGATGTCGGCTTTCAGGCGTTTGTTCTCTGCCTCAAGGGCGGCGGGGTCTTTGTCGGACATGCTGGTTACCTCGTTGGGTCGGGACGGTTCAGAGAAAGCGGGCTGAGAGCCCGGCTCAGGCTGTCGGGCGATTTCGGAGAGGCTGTCGATGGCCCACGACGGGGCCACTTGGTCGGCGGTTTCTTTGTCGAACTTGCCGATGAGCCATTCGCGGAACCGGCGCCACATATCTGAGTTGAGTTCGTGGCCGTAGTCGCCGAACTCGACGACGCCTTCCTCGCCGTCCGCCAGTTCGATGGGGCGCAGGCCTTTCACGGCCGGAGGCTGGGCGCCGAGGAAGCCGACGTGGCGCAGGTAGTACACACCCGGCACCGGGTTGTTGGCGGCATCGGGGTGATAGAACGAGGCGGAAATTTTCTTGAAGCGGCCCTTGTCCACCAGCTCTGCGAACGCTGGGTCTACCTGTTGGGGTTCGGCAATCAGGCCATTGGCAGTAGCGGTCAGCGACTTCACCCAGCCGGCCGCTGGGGCGTCGTGCTTGGGGTGCCCGATGACCATCGGGGCTTCGTGCAAGGCCGGGTCATACGCGCTCACAGTGGCGGCCAGATCGGACTCGCTGAAGTCAAAGCTGGCGCCGTTCATGGCGGTATGACTGCCGGGCTTGAAGATGTGCAGTGGTTTCATGGTTGTGCGCTGCGTGGGGGGGATGCGCACAGCCTGAGCCTATGGACGGCTCATGACTTTTAATCGAGTTTAAAGAGTATCGGCGCCTAGTCTTGGAGAGGCACATCAGCCAATGCGATGATTCGACCCAATGAACTTGCTTCGAATTTCGCGTAGAGGTTAGGTATGGATGATCAGGAAGCAATGGTGTGCTACGGGTGCGTGGATGACGACCATCTTCAGCAGCTCATCAGGAGCGAGGGGAGATCGACCGGTTGTTTCTATTGCGGAAAGAAAAGGAAAGCCATTTCGATAGGCCGCCTTTCCGACTTAGTTGCGGAGGTGATGTACGCTTTTTTCGAAAGTGCTCCCTATGGAGAACGAGGGGACGAACTTACTTTTCACGTGGCCGAGATATTGGGTTGTGGTGATTCCTGTGCACCGCTGGTAGGTGACGTGTGTGGTGAACTAGTTTCCTGTTCCCAATGGCAGATCATGCAAGGTGATGAGCCTAGATTTGATGAGTTTGGCCTTTACTCGCGGCTCCAATTCTGGCCGGTAGAGACTGAGCGAAAATGGAGAGATTTCAAAAGCGGCATCATGCACAAAAGCCGTTTTTTCAATCAAAGTGGCAAAGAGTTTCTTGAATGGCTTTTTGGGAGCATTGATTCGTTCCGGCGTGGTAGCACCTCGGACCTTAACGAAGACGGCGTGGTACGAACGATCAAGGCGGACGGGAATGTAGAGTTGTTTCGAGCCCGCGAGTGTTCGTTAGCGGAAGCTCAAGAAATTGCAAGAAACCCGGATGACCAACTCGGCGCCCCTCCAAAAGAGAAAGCTCGGGCGGGCCGAATGAACCCGGAAGGTGTTCCCGTTTTTTATGGTGCCTTTGAAAGAAAAACCTGCGTTGCAGAGCTTCGTCCTCCGGTAGGAGGTTTCGTCATTAGCGGGCAGTTCAAATTGACAAGGGATCTTCGCGTACTCGATTTCAAGCGTCTTGAGGATGCTTATGAACACGCTCCATTGAGCTTGTTCGATCCTGAGTACCGGCTAAAAATGGAACGTCGAAAATTTTTGACCACCTTTCACGGCAAAATCAAAAATCCTGTCTTGCCAAAGCACGAGCATGAATACCTGACGACTCAGGTCATTGCTGAGTACCTAAGTACGCAACATACGCCTCGAATCGACGGCGTGATATTTGAGTCTGCTCAAAATAGTGGCGGACTTAATATCGTTCTTTTCGCCCATGTCGTTTCAATGGATTCAGCGGGGCAAGTATTGCGGCCACCACATGATCTGAACAGGCCAACTCGCGGAATTGAATACGTTCCCATGACGCTTGTTCTTCACAAAATTAAGGCGGTCGAGTTTGACCGGGACGACCACCCGTACACTGGCGCTCCTAGCCATCTTTTTGGGGAATACTACCGTTCCGAGGATGATTGGGATTGGTAACCCAAAATGTCTACGGACAAGATAGCTGCGCGGCTTTATAAAGCGTTTACAACGTTCTTGATTGATGCGGTTGGATGAGGCACACCAAGATTGGTTCTTATGCCCGTCAGAGGGTCTTACAGGCGGGCCGCTTTATTTAGATGGTGTAAGGCCAAGTCAAGAATGGCTTCTTCTGCTTCGGGCTGAATAACGCCCTCGGCGTCCATCGGCAAGAACGGTCGACTCGGGATATCTCCCCACAGGTGCGGGAACTCCGATTTGTTCCCGCCGAAGTGCATCATCGCCGCGTAGGGTTTGTTGCTGCCGACGAGCGCTGAGCTGTCGGTTACGGCGCTGGTCACCGATGCCGCCAACCCCGCAGAACTGACCTGTAGAATCTGACCAGGCCAGTTGCCGCTCTTTTCCCGGCGCTCGGTGGTGACATCCGATAAATCAGCCCAGTCAGGGCGGCCTTCACTCTCAAAGTTTTCTTCGGTCTGACTCAGCAGCTCAGCGGCGGCGCTGCGCATCAATGGCGCGAGATCCCCCACTGCCCATTCGACTTTGCGCAATGCGTTCTGCAGGCGCTGGTGATCCAACTCAATGGTGAACATGGTGCGCCTCCTAAGCGGCCGCTTCTTTGCGTTTCAACGCCTCGGCTAGCCCAGTGCCTGGCGCGTGGTTGAAGCCCGGATCGGTGCGGAAGGTAATGGCCCGGCCTTCGGCATCGGTGGTTCGCAAACCTGTAACCGTGGCCGTTCTGATTTCGCCGGTACGCTTGTCCGTGCCGGTTTCGACGGTTTCGGTGAACGACCGGCCGGCGCTCGAAACGACTGTCAGGCCTCGACGTTTTACGGCCGCCTCGGTCAATGCAACCACGCGGCAACGGCAGTTGAACCCGTTGGGCGGGAAGATCGCCGACCAGATCGTGTCATCGTGGCGAAACACTTGGCCGTGCAGCGCCCGGTGACTTGGTCGGGTCTTGCCGTCGAGGATGGCTACGTACATCCAGTACGGGTGCGTCTCGGTAGTTTGTTCCATCTCCGCCTTGCGGCCGGCCATGTAGGCGCTTTGCAGGTTGGTCTGGTAGATCGTCTTGAGCCGGCGCGGGCTGCCCAGTTGCACCAGCTCGCCAACGCCTTCGCTATCGACAATGACCTGTTGCCCCCACCAGCCCTGAGATTCCAGTGTCGGCTGCATATTCGTGATGAACTGCTTGAGCGTCTGGCCGTCCTGTAGCGCGGTTTCCAGCGCCGCCCGAATGTCGGACAGCAGATCGAGGCGCATAGCCTTGGCGACGGTGAAGGCTTGGTCGTGCGCCTGGTCGAGCATGTCCTGCCAGTTCCAGGTAATCGCGTAGCCCTTGAATTTGAGGTAAGCAATTGCCTTCGCGGGTTCAAGGCCAAAAATGGCTTTGAGGTCGGTCGGGCTGAGGCGCTTGTCCGAGGCAGCCATGTCAATCCTCCCGGTCGGCGCTGACGCTCAGCCGGCCCCAGGTATCGGCGATGAACAACAGGTTCGTGAGCTGTTGCTGGAGTGTCTCCGCGTCCATCTGTGGGAACGCTTCGGCCAACAAGCCGAGCGCCTCCGAGTCATCGCGGGCGCGTTGCAAGGCTTCGATGAATGGGGCAACGGCCTGTTCTGCCTGTTGTTGCAGCGCTTCTGCGGGCAGGCTGTCGATAGCCTGGTCGATTGCAATCTGATCCAGCAGCGGCCGCAGGGGCGCCTCGGCGAACTCTGGCGAATCGATGGTGGCCGCCGCCGGTGCAAGATCGCCGTCCTGCAGGTTGTAGGTGCGCTTCCAATACGCATCGGTGAACTTCACGCCGGAATCCGTCAGCGCCTTGTCGCGCTGGGCAAGCGTCTTGTCGATTTCTTCCTGTTCCCACAACTCGTACAACGGCGCCGCCACATCGGAGCCGAAGTTGATGTCGACGACCAAACGAATGCACGCATTCAGTGAGGCCGCAACGATGCCGGCATCGCCGTCGCGAATGTCTTTGGTGACCTCGGCGCCGGCCGTAGCGCTGGCACGGTTGCTGTCTTTTTCGGTGGTCTGGTTTTGGCCGAGCATGGCGACGTTGATTTCGCTCCGGCAGTACTCCAGCAGTTCGCGGTAGACCTCGGCGCTGCCGGCCTTGCCGGCGGCTTCAATGATTTGCACGCTGGAATCGTCCGGGATCGCTGCCACAGCGTCTTGCACCATGGCCTCAAGGCTATCGAGCAGCAAATCAGTTTCGCTATCGGCGGCGCCGCGTGGATGTTTGCCAATGACCCACGGGCTGCCGTATTTCTCGGTGAACTGAACCCAGAACTTCAGGCCGCCTTTCATGAAGGTCGCCGGCCAAAAGCACATGCTCAGATCCGGGAAGCCGTAAGGGTTGGCGTAGGTCGCGTCCTGTCGGGCAACAATGAAGCGCTGCGGGTCGCAAAGCTCGCCGTCTTGGCCCGCTTCCTTGGAACGAAAGCGCAGTTCATTGTCCTTGTCGTAGAAGAACCATTCGGCCGGTTTGCCGAGCAAGTCTTCCGGTACCAGATTCATGCCCACCGGTTTCCACATCAGTTCAACCGGTTGATAGCCGAACAGCGACGCATCGAGCAGCTCGCGAATGATGCGGTCAAGGTCGAGATCGGTGAGCCAATCGCGAATAAAGCGTTCCACCTTGATCGGCGCATCGGCACGCTTGATGCCGCGCTCCAGAGACAGCACTGAAGCCTTTCGACGACGAACGTTGCCACCGACCAATGCCGAGCTGCGGAGGTCGCGGTAAACCGTGATGTCTTTGCCCTGCGCTTTGAGGATCGGGTCAGGGTTGGGCAGGTTGACGCCGCTGGAACCGCTTGTGCTGGAACGGCCACGGGTGGCGATATGTTGATCAAGCGTAGAGCTGCGCTTTGCATCGGCAAAGCTAACGAATTCGGTGGGGCTGACCCACAAGCCTTGCTTGTTCATGCGTACCCCTGAGTGATGCGTTTGCCCTGACGGGGCCGGCGTGATTTGACCGATACCGGGCCTGAGCTGACTTCAAGCGTGGCGAAGTTGGCCAGCGCGCCGGCCCCCGCGAAATCGCCGTGGCGGTAGAGATCCGGGTCTTTGAGGTCTTGTGAGCGGGCTTTAACTATCATCGGGATGCCGTCGACCATTTCAATGGAGCGCACGTCCTGGTGCAGCGAATCATCAAGCGGCAATGTGATTGCTCCGTCCTCGAACAACTGCACGAACTTGGGCATCCACGCGCCGTACCAGGAGCGGCTGATCTTCACCTGCTGGATGCGGTTGCGGCCGAACTCATCGGCCGTTTCTTCGGCCAATGTTTCGCCGCTGCCGGTGGCGTCCAGCGCGGCGCCGACGAAACGCGGCAGCCCGCGCAGGATGTAGAACAGAACCTGCTTTTGCTGCCGGGTTGGCACCTTGTGCATTTCCACTACAAACGGCACATCACGCAGCCGGGATTGATCGACAGACATCGGGCAGATAATGGAGAAGTCGCGGTGCCGGGCGTAGTCCATGCCCAAAAAGTGGCGCAGATCGGGGGCCAACGCGTGCTGCATCAGGGGCGTCAGGTAACGCTCAATCCAGTCATCGACGTAGGCCTCACGGCGGTAGACCGGCTGCAACGTAAAGTCATCGTCCAGCGCTAAGCGCAGAACTTCTCGGCCGGGGCGCATCGCTTCATCAATCCACACGCCGGGAATACATACGCCGTTGCCGTCGCGGGGGATGGCGTCCAGTTCTTCCCGCATCTGCGCCTTACGGGGGCCGTAGGCGTTACGGATTTTCTTGTACCAGGCTTCCTTGTCTTCCGCCGTGGCTTGCTTGCCGGCCATGAAGCACACGCGCTCAAACAATCCGTTGGCCACGGCGTCGTCAAAGGTCGCGCGGTAGACCTCGGCGCTGTCGCCGTAGCGCTTGTCCCGGATGTCGTTGACCATCTGGTTGAACGCGTTGCCCTTACCGTTGTGAGTGCTGATGATGACGATACGGCCACCCCAGATCAGGAGCGCCGTGGCGGCGTCGAGGACGGCGGAAACGTCGCGGTGGAATGCCGCCTCGTCGATGATGACTTTGCCCTGCAGGCCGCGAACGCCTGCCGGGTTACTGGACAGCGCAACGATCTTGAAGCCGGAGGCGTAGCGGATGCGGTAAGCGTTGATCTGCCGGGTGTTGCCGGCTTCGTCCTGGTCATCGAACAGGAACTCTTCAATTTCACTGACGCCGGATGCTTGAGCCTCAGCCATCACACGGCTGAACTTGGCGCAATAGCCGATGAACTCCAGGCCTTTCTCTTTCGTGTCGCCGATGTAGAAGCAGTCCATGCCGCCCGCAGATTTTTGCGAAGCGGCGGTAATGACGGAGTCCAGCGCCTCCGCAAAGGTGATGCCGGTGCGGCGGCCTTTTTCGCAAAGTTTGATCTGAGCTTGTATGCGCAGCCAGTCCACCTGGTGCGCCATCAGAATCCCTTCGGCGATTGGGTTGTAGCCTTCCGGGATCTGACGAACGCTTGGCGGAAGTTCGTCCCACTCGACGACACGCAGGGTGCTGGCCGAGGCTTTCATTGCTTCACGCCCAGGAACGTCTGACGCCAGAACATGGCCTGTTCTTCGGTCATGCCTTTGGCCTTCACGGCGCTATCCAGTTCGGCCGCTTGCTCGCGGAGCAGACGTTCGCGGGCGGCGCGCTCGATGGTCTGCCGTTCCTTCACGCTCATTGTCCGGGCCTCCATGGTGGCCTTGGCGGCTCGGGCAAGTGCGGAGACTTCGGCAATGGTGACCTCGTCCTTTTCATGGGCGCCCATGGCGGCCTGATAGGTCAGCGTCGAGATAGCTTCGACCAACAGCGCGCCGGTCTTGTCCGAAGAGTCCTCGCCGAACGCGCCCACAAACGCCTCGGCCATTTCACGCTGCTGGCGGGCCTTTTCGGTCAGTTCTTCGAACCCCACTTTGAAGCGGCCTAAAGCGCTGCGGCTCGGGGCTTTCTCGTTGGGGAAGCGCGCCCGGATATCGGCCAGCATGTCATCGAGCGTCATGCGGTCATCACGCAGTAACTTTTGGATGTACGCCTTGACCATCGGCGGCAGGCGGTTGATCGAGGATTTGCCCGCCATGGTCAGGCCCCCGGCCGTTTGATGCCTGGAACGCGGGCGCGGCCGGCGGCGATGTCTTGCCCGCGCTCGGTGAGGGTTGCCACCAGCACCGGGCCAACGTCGGAGATGCTGAGGGCGCCTTGCTCAGACAGCCATTGCAGTTCGGTCTTCACCTGATCACGGCTCGCGGTATGGCCGAAGTTATCGAGGGCCGTATTCAGCACCGAGCTGTTGGCGCGGTAGCCGGGCATTTCCACCAACAATCGCAAGATCACCAGTCGCATGTCTTGGCGCAGAAAGTCGGAATATGGGGTCATGTCTTTTCTCGCAGCAGGTAGTCATTGATCCGATCCAGCGAACGGGCTAAAGGGCCAAGCGCATCCTTGACCCCCGACAGTTCGGCGCGTACCGCCTTCATATCGCCCAGCAAGTCGGTCACGGCGGTTTGGTCAGGGAGATGCCGCACATGCTCCTCAAGCGCGACGATCCGGGTGCGCAGTTCCAGCAGTTCTTGGGCGCTCGCCGCTTGGCGTTTGGTGAGCCAGGTGTAGATGCCCAGTACCGTCAGGATCAGCCATTGCACGGTCTGGAAACCGAAGTTCATTTCATTCATGTTCATCGAAAGCCCCGCCGTGTTGAGTGTTTCAGCGCGTCGATACAATCGGCGCAGTGTTCCGTGCCTGGTTCGTTCTGGCGCCGATCCTCGGGGATCGCATCGCCGCAGGTTTCACAGCGGTAGGCCGAAACGCCTGAGCGGATAAACATCTCGCCTTGTCGTACGCGCCTCACTGCTTCTTCGCTGTCGTCTTCCGAAACGTCGCCTACAGCCATATGGCGTCAGTCCTTTTCTCGTAAATCGAGCAGCTCATTGAGCTGGGCGAGGTTGGTACGTGCCCACTCGCCGTAGTCCTGGGCGTGGGCAAGGATGTCTGCCGGAGTGACGCCGCTTTCCAGTAGTTCGGCGTCAGTGCCGGGGGCGGGCCGGGCCGCTTTTTCAGACGCGGAGTCAGCGGCGCCGGATCTTGGGGCGGGCACGCCAAGGGCGGTGTTGTAGTCGCGCAACCAGCCAGCAGTGAACACGCAATGAGGAACGGGCTTAGCCGCAGCGCCAGGCGCCGGAATGTATTGGGTCGTGACATGGGGAATCCGCTCCTGCAGTTGACGTTTTTCTTCGGCGAGTTGGTCGATAGTTGCGTACATCAACGCCTCGGCTTCGTTGACGCGTGCGACTTGCTGAAGCAACAACAGCCGGCTTTCATTCGCCGCTTTTGCGGCCTGTTCCGCTTGTTCGGTTTTGAGGTTCGCGAGGTCTGTGTCCCCCAACGCTTTCGCATAGCTGAAGGCGAAGCCAGCGGTAGCGGCGCCGCCCGCGAGTGCGCTCAACAGGCAGGCGAAGGCAATGGCGAGAATTCGGGCCGAGCGCGGCCAGACAATCTGATCAAGCGCGCCCATGGTGCTGTCTCCGGCGGTTGCGAGACTTCCGGGCGAGGCGTTTCGCGGCGGCGATGCCGGTCTTACCCCGGCGGCTAAAAGGGATGATTTGCGGGCCGCCCCACGTTCCGAGGGTTTGATAAGTGGCGGCCCAGGTATGGCCACATAACAAGCCGGCAAGTAGCGCGCCCAAGGCCCGGCCAAACAGGTTCAGCCTCATTTGAGCGCCTCCTGATCTGGGCCTTGCTTGATTAAGCGGGCAATGAACAGAACCAATGCCAAGCCGCTGTTCAAGGCCGCGTATGCTTTGGGCGAAAGCTGCTCCTGCCACATCGGCAACAGTTCCAGTTGCGCTAGACCGAAGAACGCAATCAGCAACCCGAGCTGGACGCTGTAGAGCTTGTAGCAGCGGCGCCAGTCGCAGATGAGCCTCATGCGGAGGCCCTCACGCTTTGGCCGTGAGTGGCGCCGCGCTCGATGCCGGCAAGGGACAACCCTTCAGCAATCAGGCTATCGCCGTACCAGCCCCCGCCGGGCAGTGGGCCGGGGCCGTTCTCATGGCGGATGATTGCCGGCACCAATAAGCGCATGACGTCAAAGTCGTAGACGTCCACGCCTTCAAAGTTCGGGGCGAGGCCCAGAGCGCGGGCCACCGTAAGAACGTAGGCCTCGGTGTTGTTTTCGGATGGCGGCGCCCAGCGTTCGATGATTTCGCGCACGGAATCAATTCGGCTTCCGTCTGCGGCTTGGCGCTTGTCCTGGTAGGTAATCAGTACGCGGGCGATGGCGCGGATACCCCAGCGCGGTCCGTTGAACTGAACGAAGTTGGAGTCGGTTTGAGTTGCCGCCATGCCCTGCCAACGCACGCCTTTAGCGTGGCGAATATTGCCGGGATTGAAGTTGCGGATGCCGCGAGGGTTTTCGGGTCGCATGGGCGCCTCCTGTAACGGCGCCGCTGTTTTCGGGCGCCAGAAATACACACGCCGCCATCATGGGCGGCGTGGTACAGGAGGGCTTTTAATCGAGTTTAAAGAGGTTTTGCTTAAGTCTTGGTTTTGTCTGCGACCTTCTTGAGCGAATGGGCACAGATATCGAAATACGGTGAGAAGAAACGTTGCAGAGGCCCAATCGGTACGTACTGATCCGCGTCACCGTCATCTGCGCGCAGCTGATCGTTGTGGCAAATACAGTTGAGCACATGCAATACAGGTGGCTCGTCCGCCTCGATGCTCAATCTATCAGCAGTGATAGATAGCAAAAGCGCTTCGGAGGCGGGTTGCAGCATGCGCCGCTCAAGCTCGACATACCTACGCATAAAGTCACTGTGGTCGCGAGCGCGGATCGCACTCCCCAGTACAAGATTTGCAGCCCCAAGAAGAGCAACGACGGCGGAAGTCCAGAGCGCCAGGACTTTTGTTTCCGGCCCCTGAAGTACTCCAACAAATGCCGTTGATCCAAGCACTAACGATGCGATATTGGAGAGGCGGTCGATACGGTCAAAAAAACCTCGCCTGCACTGATGATAACGGGAGGATCTGCGAATGCCGAAAAGCATGTTGTCCCAGCGGGTTTGAAGGTCAGCACTGGTTACCATCTCCGCCTCCACTGCTGCGACCGGGCTTTTTCGAGGGTGGAGAAACAGTATCCACTACGCCCGGGAAGCCTGGCTTATGGCGAATTTCACCGTTGCTTGATCGCTGCTTTCCATTGTCGTTGGTCACCTGATGCTTGTCTTTCCCTCCGGGTTCTTGGCCTTTATCGGTTTTATTCTTTGCCATTTTTGAACGCTCCCTAGCTTGATTATCTGGTGATTTACGTATTTTGTTTTTTTAGCAGTACACAACAACCGAAACTAGCGAGCTACAACTTGAACAGGCAGATCAACTCTAGCGCTTGGCCCTTCTAAACCGTAGCACACTGCTGATTTCTTTCAGATCTGCATCTAACTCAGAGATAGTCGTAGCGGCGGCTTGCCGTATCAAGTGCAACCACAGTGCGGAGCCAGTGAGCACAACGGTAAAACAACCAAAACCAACCCATTTGGCGGTGCTGATTTCGCCAATAAGGCCATCAATCTTGAGCATGTACCAACCCCAGACGCCAAACGCCATGCAGGCCAGCAAAAGCAGCAGTGCGGCCGGATTGATCCATTGCCTGAGGAACGCGCCGCGCCGCTCTCTCTTGTACTCGGCCATAACGCGTTTCAATTCATCATTGGACAGCTGATCCCATTTCGGGTGGTTGATGATGTTCTTGCCCGCAACCTGACCGATGCTGCCGTTAAAAATTTGATGTCCCATGAAAACCTCAGCTCCAGCCACGGCGGTGTTGAAAGATCTCGACGTAGTCGATGCATTCCCGATAGGTATAAACCAGCCGACCATACTTTCTTTGCTTGGGAAGGAAGAGAATGTACGGCACCAGAACCCCAAATAGCATGGTTGCCGGGATCACCAGATGGTGTGTAAATGCGATTCCAGAAAACAGCTCTATGAGGAATGTCACCGCGCCGAAGGTCATCCATCCAGTGAGCGGGTTGAAGAATATTCTTTTACGCGCATCTGCCAGACGCTCACGCAATTCAATCAGCAACTGAGCCACTTCTTCACGACTTTTATCAGCCAAACCGTCCATATCAAAGTTATTGATGATATTGCCGCCAGCCACTTGCCCGACTTCGCCATTGAATGACTGATTTCCCATGTTCACTCTCTTCGTTTGTTTGCCTGTAGCGATTCAGCAAAAGACGGGATAGTCCGTCGCCCAGAGGCCTCGTGTTAGTCAGCTTTTGCAGTGGGCTGGTTTAGGTTTCTCAACGAGTTCCTTAGTCTCGGAGTCAACCGTGAAGACCGTGAGGCACTCTCGGCCTCCGCCAAACTTTTTCTTAAGATCCGCATCACTTTCAGCGGCGGCCTTCGCTGCAATCACAGGGTCTGAGGACTGGAGACACTCATCTCGCTTTGCCTGAAACTCACTGAGGGCGTCCCTGATTGAACCAGGTCTCTGCTCAATGCCACCCTTGTAAGCCGCAAACAACTGAGCATTCCACCAAGTGCGGGAAAAATTACCTGCGATGCCGCAACTCCCAAGCGGCTCAAAGATTGTGGTGCCGAATTGGCTTTCCCCTGAAGCTACCAGCGCGGAAAAACGCTTACTGTGGGCAGTGATAGCGGCCGGATCTCCGCGTTTCAGGATGGCAACGCCATCAGTCATGGCTTTGCTCAGGGCGTTCATTTGTTGCGTGGCCTGCTTCAGTGACTCAGGGCTTGCATCCTTAAAAGGTTCCGCCTGCGCAACTGCGGCCACCAAAAACAACACACCAAAAACTCTTTTCATCAATCACGCTCCCTGCAGAAATGACTTTTCAACTTTCGATCTGAACAGAAAACCTGTTCAGAAAAAAATCCCACCGATCAACACGCCTAGACAAAACAGTACGGCTGCGTTTTGTTTGTGTACAACGAGGAACTCGCGAATCGAGACAACTCCTATCCCGACTACCGGCGCCGCTGGTGGCATTACAGGCTGGAAGCCCTGAACGAACTCTAAGGTTTGCTGGAGCTGCGGTTTCTGAAGGTTTTCTAGATGAGTGCGGCCGAAGTTCAACTCACAGAAATTGTTCATTTCGGTCTTTGCATCTTTCTCGGCTACGACCCGCAAGACCTTACCCACCAGTCGGCGTTTATCTGCCTTTTCTTGTAAGAATTCCAACCTTGCCTGCATCACGCTTCGTGCGTGAACGAACTGCTCTGAGGTGATTTCGCTAATCGAGGTCACCCCGAGCTGAGCGTGAACTCTACGCCAAACGTCACGTGGATCAGCCCCCAGCTCCTCGCACTTTGCGCGCAGCTCATGTAGCTCTTTACGCTGAGCAGACACTAAGCCTCGAACCTCTACCTTGTCATTGTTAACAAGACTGATGTTGACGCCGAAATTGGTGATGTCGCCCCCGGCCACTTGGCCCACGCCGCCATGAAAATCCTGCTTCATGGGTTACTCCTTTGTTTTCACATCCCCAACATTGAAGGTAACGCCTGACTTGTTGGTGATGTTGCCGGCCACCGACTGGCCCACCGACCCGTGAAACGTTTGGTTTACCTGAGCAGAACCTGCGGTCACGGCTGCTATAGCCGCAGCCTTCACTGCCAATGGCGCGGATCTGAATCGTTCAAGCAACTCAGTTTCGTCCGCGGTGAGCGAGCCGGCAGATCGCTCGCCAGTAACGATATACAGCGTATCCACGCCTATTTTCGCAAGTGCGGCCAAGTAGTCCGCGCCGGGAAAACGTTCGCCTTGCTCGTACTTCAATTGAGCAAGCTTCTTCACGCCCCCGACGGCTCCAATAGCTGACTGGCTATAGCCCAGCCGTTCGCGCTCTTCCCTGAGGCGTTCTCCGATATTCAAAAGCACACCTCTGCTATTGACAGGTATCTTTTTAGATACCATCATGATTGCCACATAACCCAATTATCTTTGCATCACAGGAGCCACCACCATGGCCACCCATGCCAAAGCCCTAACCGCCGACCAAGTGAAAGAAAACTTTCGTCAGGTCGGCAAAACCATTACCGAATGGGCTACCGAAAACGGCTACACCCGAAACGAGGTGTACCGCGTCCTCAATGGCCAAGCAAAAGCCAACTACGGCAAAGCGCATGAAATCGCCGTAAAGCTCGGCCTCAAACGATCAGTAGCGATGGCGGCGTGATGATTACCCTCCAGCGGAAATCCTGCGGATATCACGCGCTTCGGCCAACTGATCGCACAGCCAGGCAAGTGTTTTGGTTGCCTCTGCCTCAATCGGTTGACCCGGCCACTGAACAGGCTTTAACGCTCGGTCAATACGCCCCGGTGCTACAAGCCCGTCAACCTCAAGAATTGCAGCAAGGCGTAACCAACCCTGCGCCAGTGCGTTCACTTGTGCCTCTAGCCTTTCAATCCGGTCGGTCATTTCTCATGTCCAAGTTTGCGAATGTACCCGAAAACATTGCACCCGCAGTAATCCTTTTGCCTATGTGCAAAACGGATTTTTATTTGGAAGACGCCCTTGTAGGAACATTCCAATGAGCCGCCGCCGCTGGAAAAACCTACAGCCGACGTCCCTGCGCCACGCCCTTGAGCTATGTAAGGACTTCGCTAAGGAAATCCAAAACAAAAACGTGGATCGGATCGCCGATGAAATGGGCGTTGCGGATCACTGGTCGGTCTACAAATGGTTACAAACTGGCCGCATGCCGGCCAACCTGATTCGGCCCTACGAACGTGCTTGCGGCTGCGATTACGTCACCCGCTGGATTGCCGCCAGCGCCGGGCAGTTGACCATTGCTATCCCCACAGGCCGGAACTGCACCGCGCAGGACACGCAGGCCCTGCAGGAAGTACTAACCACGGCGGCGGGCAAGCTGTTGGCTTTCTACGCGAAGAACTGCGACGCCGATGAAACCTTGGCCGCGATACAAGCCGCGATGGAAGGCCTCGCTTGGCATCGGGGCAACGTCAGCCAAACCCAAACACCACAACTTGAACTGGAGGAGCGGCCATGACCCGCACCGCATCCAGCGCGGGCCGCGTGCTGCGCGTTCTAAAAGCATTGAAAGGCCACACGGTCACCGGACTCAGCAACGCCGAACTGGCTCAGATAGCCGGTGATAGCCCGAGCAACGTCACTCGGGCGATGCAGGTTCTGATCGAGGAAGGCCTTGCGGTGAAGCTCGACAACGGCCGCTTTGCCCACTCCATCGTGATGCTGCAGATCGCACAGGCACACGTCGAACACATGGCTGGCGTGAATCGCCGCATGAATGAAATCACTCAGCGGGTCGCCGCTGGCTCGCAGATCTAAGGAGAACCGCATGGCACGTACAAAAACTCAACCCGTAGACAGCCCGGAACTGCCTGTTCTGGACGGCGAAATGTTGACCGCGAATCAGAACGCAATGGCCTCCCTCCAGGCATCGCATAGCGATGAGCGTGACCTCGTTAATCAGCTACTCGGCCAAGCACAGATGGCCGAATCCTTTGCAAAATTTTCGCTGACGGTCAGCACTTCTAAACTCGCCTACGTCAAGGAAACCAAGCTTTATCGGGGTTTGAGCGGGAAGAAAACTGCTGACGGTCAGCAGTTCGCGGGCACTTGGGACGAGTTCTGCTCATTGCTTGGCCGTTCGCGCCAGCAGGTCGATGAAGACATTGCCAACCTTCGTACCCTCGGCGAAGCCGCGCTTGATTCGATGTCACGCATGGGCATCGGTTACCGCGAACTGCGCCAATACCGCCGCCTCCCGCCAGACGAGCAAGCCGCGCTGATTGAGATAGCCAAGGCCGGAGATAAGGAAGCATTTCTAGACCTTGCAGAAGAGGTCATTGCCAAACACGCCAAAGAAAAAGAGGCACTGACTCAGCGGCTTGATGACGTCAACGCCGACTACGAAGCCCAAGGCGAAGTCATGGCGAAGAAAGCCAAAGAGCTGGATAGCGCCAAGCAGGAGCTGGAGAAAAACCGCAAACGCATCCAAACCGCCACGCCGGACGATGTCATCAAAGATTTGCGCGCCGAGGTCGTAGACATCCAGTTTGAGATCGAGGCCAAGATCCTCGGCGAATTGCGTGACGGATTCGCTCAAATGGCCGAACACGGCGCCGCAAACGGGGCAGACCACAGGGGATATCAGGCAGATCTGATCCGGCAATTAGAGGTCACCCTCGCCACCGTCCGCAGCGAATTCAACCTCCCCGAACACGCCGAAGGCAGCGCCCCGGTGTGGATGACGGCGCCCGAGGCTTAAGCCATGAATCCGGTACAAGTCCAGCAGTTGGCCCAAATCGCCCAACGCGCCGAGAACGCCCCGCACGGCCAGCGTACCGCCGTTTACCAGGCGGGCGCGGCCGAGCTGGGTGTGTCCCTTCAAACCTTGCAGCGCAAGCTGAAGGAGATTCGTGTGGCAAAGCCCCGCAAGCGCCGCAACGACGCCGGGTGCAGCGCGCTGCCGATTGACGAAGCCCGGAAGATATCGGCTGTGTTGCTGGAGTCGATCCGCGCCAACAACAAACAGTTGTCCACCATCGAGCGGGCCGTGGAACGGCTACGCAGTAACAACATGATCGTGGCCGGCCGCGTGGATGAACAAACAGGCGTGTTCCGGCCGTTGACCAACGGCGCGATCAGCCGGGCACTACGTGCCTACAAATTACACCCCGAGCAGTTGTTGCACGACGCCCCGGCGGTGTCGCTGGCCAGCAAGCACCCAAACCACGTTTGGCAGGTGGACGCGTCGATCTCGACTCAGTTCTACCTGGCAGATGACGGGGCGCGGGTGATGAACAAGGCCGAGTTCTACGACGGCAAGCCCGGCAACCTGAAGAAGATCGAACGTCAGCGGCTGTGGCGCTATGTGATTACAGATCACACCAGCGGCACGTTGTACCTCGAGTACGTCCTCGGCGCCGAATCGGCAGAGAACCTGTGCAATGTCCTGATCAACGCAATGCAGAAGCGCGGCGAATCTGACCCATTCCACGGCGTGCCATGGATTCTGATGACCGACCCCGGCGCGGCCATGACCAGCGGTATTTTCCGTAACCTCTGCCGCGCCATGTCCATTGACCTGATCATCAACCAGGTCGGCAACGCTCGGGCGAAGGGCCAAGTTGAACAGGCTCACAACATCGTCGAACGGGAATTCGAAAGCGCGCTCAAGTTTCAGGCGGCGGAAAGCCTGGAGCAGATCAACGCGTGGGCCGGCCAGTGGATGCGGTACTTCAACGCAACTTCCGTCCATACCCGCACCCGGCGTACCCGGTACGGCGTCTGGCAGTTGATCCGGCAGGAACAACTGCGCCTTGCGCCAAGCGTTGAGATTTGTCGAGAGCTGGCCGTCAGCACGCCGGAATACCGCAAAGTCAGCAACCTGCTGCGTGTTTCGTTCCGTGGCGTTCAGTTCGATGTCAGCTCTGTGCCAGAGGTGATGGTAGGCGAAAAGCTGCTGATCACCCGCAACTGCTGGCGCGACAAAGACACGGCAATCGCCGTGTTGATCGGGGCCGATGGCCGCGAGAACTATCACGTCGTCGAGCGGATCGGGCTGGATGAGTTCGGCTTTGCTGAAACCTCCGCGACCATCGGCGAAACGTACAAGCGCCACGCCGAGACGCCGGCCCAGTTGTCTCGCAAAGTGCTGGAGCAAATCGCTACCGGCACCACCAATCAGGCGGACGCCGAAGCGGCCCGCAAAGCCAAGGCCGTTCCGTTCGGCGGCCTGATCGATCCGCACAAACACGTTAACGACACAGTGCTGCCGGCCTACATGCCACGGCGCGGCACCAGCCTCAACGTCAACGCCCCAACTGTCGAGCTTGTCCCACTCAGCCACGTCGAAGCCGCCAAGCTTCTGCGCCCGCGCCTGGGCAACCTCTGGACGGCGGAAACGTTTGGTTGGCTACAGCAGCGTTACCCGGAAGGAGTTCCCGAAGAGCAGCTCGACGCCGTAGAGGCTGAGCTGAAACGACCTGTCGAGGTCATGCGCAAACCGTTCAGCCTGGTGCTGGCAGCGGTTGGAGGTGAGTGATGTTGAAACTGAAGCATGTTTTGCAGGGGGTGGGCCGCCCTCAATCGGCCTTGGCCGAATCGCTGGGCCTCAGCGGCGCCACCGTCGCCCAGCTGCTGAACCACGGCCAATGGCCGCGCAGTCTGGACAGTGACGAATTACAGGGGCGCATTCGTGTGTTCCTGACCGAATCCGGCGCGAATGACGCTGATATCGCCAACGCATTTGAAGAAGTGGATCTGCCGTGCGCCAACACGGCAGATCCGGCCCTTAAGAAAGAGCCGTCCGGGGAGGACGAACCTATGTTACTGCCAAAACAGACCATTCAGCCAAATACCCGCAAAGCATTCAGCCTGTTCCGCGACCCGTTCGACGAGTTGCAGTGCGCTCAGGACATGTGGGTCAGCCCGGATATTCGCTATGTGCGGGAGGTGATGTACCAAACCGCTCGCCACGGCGGCTTCCTCGCGGTCGAGGGGGAATCGGGCGCGGGGAAAAGCACGCTTCGGCGCGACCTGGTGAACCGCATCGCCGAAAACAACGACCCGGTGATCATCATTGAACCCTACGTGCTGGCGTCTGAGGATAACGACACCAAAGGCAAATCCCTGAAAAGCACGCACATTGCCGAATCGATGATGGCCGCCGTTGCACCGCTGGCCAAACCTAAGAGCAGCCCTGAGGCGCGATTCGCTCAATTGCACAAAGCGTTGAAGGAATCCCACGCCGCCGGCTACCGCCACTGCCTGGTCATCGAAGAGGCCCACAGCCTGCCGATTCCCACGCTCAAGCACCTCAAGCGCATCCTTGAGCTGGAAGTCGGGTTCACCAAACTGGTCAGCATCATCATGATCGGCCAGCCGGAGCTGGGCGTGAAGTTGAGCGAACGAAACGCCGATGTGCGCGAGGTTGTTCAGCGCTGCGAGCGGGTCACCCTTACGCCGATTGAAACCTCCCGGCTGGAAGAGTTTCTGAAATTCCGCTTTGACCGGGCCGGCAAACCGCTCGCCGAAGTCATCGACGAAAGCGGCATTCAGGCAATCGCGGCGCGCCTGTCTCAGCCAAAGCGTAGCGGCGGCCGTGATGAAACGGTGTCGCTGCTGTACCCGCTGGCCATCGGCAACTTGATAATCGCGGCGATGAATCTCGCCGCCCAACTGGGTGTGCCAATCGTCACCGCTGACGTAGTGAAGGGGGTGTGAGATGGCCGCCCTACATCTCGTACCTTCGGCCCCGGCTCAGCCGCTGAGCATCCTCACCGAGGAATTCCCGAAAAAGCTGGCCACCTTCAATGATCTGACCCGCGACATGCGTGAGGCCGGAATTGTGATCAAGGCATTGGTGCTAGTGGACAACAAGATTTTTGTTGACCCCGATAGCCTTGAACTTCTGGCGCGGCGCTTTGGGCATGAGCTTCGCGGTATGCGTTGCAACGCCGAGGGGCGGCTTTCGCGCAATACGGCATCGATTCGGGGCGTCGGCGTTGTCTGGTTCACCTTGGTCAAGGAGCAGGACAAATGAGCCAGTCACTGAACGCCTCGATTGAGGCCTTGCAAGACGCTGTATGGACGGAATTGCCGACCATGTCCTGGGCAGATGCAATGAAGCACGTTTCAACGGTGCTTGAGCATGTGCACCGCCCATCCGCGCCGGCCGAGCATCTGTCGGCGGCCAGCGCCGCCATAGCTGAAAGCCGGTTTTACGATGCCGGCCGGCATCTTCGCCGCGCATTGATCGCTCTGGACATTCGTACCGGCGAACGCGTTGTGCGTCAGGCCGAGCTGCTGGACGCCTTCGACCAGGCGCACGCCGTGATGCCATTCCTGTGGCTGGAGATTGGCTACAACCGGATCAGTGATTGGCTGGTGACCGTGGCCGACAAATCAGGCGGCGTTGAGCGCGTGATCGTACAGGTCGGCGGCTTGGGCGCTGATGAAACTTGCCGGGTGGCTGCGCAACAGCTGCGCCAACTTCTTGAGGGTAAAACCAATGACCAGTAATGATGCTCTGCAAATACCGCCGGGCTACCGCGTCGACGCCCTCGGCCGCATGGTGCCCGAAGCATCGATCAAGCCTACGGATCTACTGCGCGACAAGGTGGTGATCGAAGCCGTTGACCAGGCCATGGCCATCAGCGCGATGTTGCTCAAGTTCAAAGCGCATGTTTTCGGTGAAATTGACGCGCTGCTGCAGATCAGCAAAGAGCAGTACGGCGTTGTGTCGCGTGGCACGAAGGGCAATCTGACCCTGATCAGCTTCGACGGGCGCTACAAGCTGATGCGCGCCAACCAGGATCAGATCGAATTCAACGAACACCTTCAGTCAGCCAAGGCGCTGCTTGATGAGTGCGCGCATGAATGGACGGCCAACTCCCACCCCGGCGTCAAAGTGTTGATCAATGACGCATTCCGGGCTGACCGCAACGGGGAGCTGCGTACCGCCCGAATCCTGTCGCTGCGCCGCCATGACATTGATGACCCACGCTGGAAAAAGGCGATGGAGGCCATCGGCGATGCGATCCAGGTCGCGGGCAGCCGCAGCTATATCCGCTTTTACAAGCGCGTTGGCGATACCGACCGTTACGAAGCCATCCCACTTGATTTGGCGGGGGTCTGACATGGACAACAACCGCACGCTGGAGAAGATCAAAAAGTGTCTGGAGATGGCGAAGTCCAAAACCAGCAACCCGCACGAGGCAGAAATCGCGCTGCGCCAAGCCCATAAATTGATGGAGTTGTACAACCTCGAAATGGGCGACGTACTTGCAAGCATGGCGGGGCAAGCCTCCGTTCTGGCGGGGTCTGAAGGCTCGCCGCCGGCTTGGCGGGTCAGACTTGCGCAGGTCTGCGGCCTCGCGTTCGGCACACGGTTGATCATAACCACCAGTGTTCTGGGCGCGGCTCGCTTTGTCTTCATCGGCTGCGCCGCAGCGCCTGAACTCACTGGATACGCTTACCAGGTATTGGAGCGGCAGCTACAGAAGGCACGGCGCGAATATCTGAAATCTCAGAAACGCTGCAAACGCGCCACGAAAGTCGCTCGCGGTGATGCCTTCGCAAATGCCTGGATCGATGCGGTGCATTCCAAAATTGAAGCCTTCGCGGGTGTCGAAGACAACATTGCTGACGCGGTTGAGGCCTACATGGCGAAGAACTACCCGGAACTCGAAAGCGTCGAATTGAAGCGCCGTAAGCTCAAGGCGCGTGATGAAGTCGCGGCCGACGCCGGCTACGCGGCAGGCAAGTCAGCGCAATTGCATCAGGCGGTAAACCATAGTCCCCGCGCTCGTTTGACGATGGGGGTCTGACATGATCACTACAAGCACAGGGAAACTCACTTCAGGCGTGTTGGAGTTCCAGTCGGTCTGTGATCAGTGTCAGCGGCCTCGCGTCGTGGGCAACCACATTAAATGCAGCAAGACCCGGCAGCGGATCCACGCGGCACGGAATGAGCGGCAAGATGGCACGCGGTCGCGGCCGGGAGGTGCCAAGTGAAAAAAGCGCCTGCCAACCCAGCCCGGCTGCCTTTGATCAAGCTGATCCATGTTGCTCGGCGCGAAATGCGGATGGATGACGACACCTTCCGCCTGATGTTGGCCAGCATGACAGGATTGGATGGCGCGACGTCCTCCGCTGACTTGAGCGTTCCAAACCTTCACCGGGTGTTGGAACAACTCAAGCAGCGCGGGTTTACGGTTCGTCCAAAAAAGGCGCAGCAACGCCCGAAGGCGGACGACGCCCAGTCGCGGAAAATCCGGTCACTATGGCTGACCTTGCACGGCCTCGGTGCGGTGCGCGATCCGTCCGAGGAAGCTCTGGCGAAGTTCGTTCTGAACATGACTGGCGTTAACGCGTTGCAGTGGCTCAAGGGTTCCCAGGCTAGTCGCGTCATCGAAAACCTGAAGCAATGGCAGCAGCGCATCGAACAGGCCCCGGCCGCCGTACAGGAGGGTGTATGACAGAGTTCAGAAGTAAAGGCCCGGAACTGCTGACCGATCTCACCGAACATATTGCGGTCGCGCTCGTTGAATTGGTATCGATGGAAGAAGCCGCCGCTCGTCATGTGGCGCAAGAGGTCTCTGACCGCATGGCGGCGCACTGGGGCGGTCAGAACCTGTATTTCCCGATGGGACTATCGGTCAAGTTGAGCCGCCGTGATCGCCAGATCTACGACGAATTCAATGGCACCAACCACAGCGAGCTGGCGCGCAAGTACGCCGTATCGCTTCAGTGGATTTACAAGATCGTCAAGGCAGTGCGAAAGGACGAGATAGCGCGCCGTCAAGTTGATATGTTTGCCCCGCTCACTGGCGACTGAGCGGGGCGTCTTCTTATTGCACTGGCTGCAACTGAATTACACAATCCATCCCAACCTGTGCCAGCCTATCCCGGATTGGCCCAGGTTTATCTCACGTTCCCCTTGGTATTTATCTCAGTCCTGAACACCTCGCACCCGCAAACATCATGGCAACCCCCTACACCCCCAGCAGCATGTTTATGGTCAACCCGCAAACCGATACTGAATCCCTGCTGGCCAACGCCTGCGAATCTCTGGCCTCGGCCACGGTGATGCTCGGTGATTTCGCCGGGACGCTGGAGGGGCCGAGTCGCAATACGGTGTTGGGTATCGCGCAAGTGGTGATGCTGGGAGAATTGGCGGTGAATCAGGCGCTGGATAATGTTGTGCCAAAGGAATAGGCACCAGCATTTGTGGCCTCATTGCGAGCAGGTTTTGCACGCGGCGGATAATGCGGAAATACAACGGGGGCGGATCATTTGATCCGCCCCTCCCTTAAGGCGCAAAAGTAGGTGACCTAAAAATCGTATTCATAAGTTCATTGTTTGTGAATAAGATTGCAGCTTGTGGAGTGTCCTGCAGGAAAATGCACTGATATTGCAGGAGGCGCCGCAGGCTTCAATTTTTTTTGAGTTTGATTATCTTTATTTGTCTGGGCTCTTTAGTGCTCTATTAAGAAATAGTCGTTAAGAACTGAATTTCCCGTAAAGGCAAGTGTGGTTGTTTTTATTTTGGCTTCAGTAGCGGAATGTAATTCCAGTCAGCCTCCCCTGTAGGTCGGAAAGGGGAAGTGTGCTTTTATCTATAATCTTGCCGAATTGATCATAATTAAATATTTTGTAGTCCGTCGGATTGCCTTGATTGTACAAATCGAACTTGCCAGTTTAATGGTGCGGTGAACTCGATGGTGTATGCGAGACTTTTGTCTGTTGAGATAAATAAGTGAAAGCCTGTAACGGTCAACACCTGTTAGATGAACTGGAGCTGCAGAAATCAACGCTCTCCCCAATAAAGTCTTGCTTGGCTATATCTCGCGGGGCTTAGTTCTCTTGGGAAGACGTACCGCCCAATAAATTCCTGCTTTAATACCTGCATATTGAAAACTCCAGCCATAGGAGCCATCTCATCAGCTCCCCCTGACAGGAAGCGGATGAGATGGGTTCACGTTGTCCGTATCAAATGAATGTGACGGTCTGTTCCCCTAGAAGCTCTTGTCGCGGGTTTGAGGGGGCGGAGTCGGTCGCATATATGTACATGGTGTAACGGCCGGGTTCTAAGAGTCGCGGGGGGATGGGGGCGGGATAAAAATCATTATGCAGTCGGTACCATTCATTTAATCTAGTGGCGCTAGCCAAAGAGTACCACTCGATGTTGTTGCGCTCGATTATGAGAGAGTGGTGTCTCCTGGGGCTAACTGCGTAGAATTGGCAACTCAAATAGTGATTTCTAAAAGATGCGATATTCAGCGTGCTTCCGTTTGGTATTGTTTCAAAACTACCAGGGGGCTGCGTGGTGGTTGTGACGCAAAATCGGACCGTCGTGGATGCGGTCACAGTCAACGTCCATTCTTCCGACTCCGTCCCGCTGCCATACAACGCTTTGGCTTTGAACACATGCTTAGTATGTGTTAACCCGGTCAGCTCAACCGTCCATTCACCTTTGTCATTGGCCCTGGCCTTTTTGCCAGTGGAGGTGGCACCGTCGTAAATCTCCACCTCAAGATACTTAGTTGCCGTGCCCGTAAATCGAACAGTGCGGTCAACAGTGTTGCCACCATTGCTGATTGGCTGCCCTTTGGAGTCATGCGCGGCAGTAATGGCTGGCCTCACGCCATTCAACACGGTCAAACGCCAGAGGTGCGACGTCGGATTATTCGCGTATTGGCCAACGGCCTTGAGGGTGTGCAGCACGTTCAGCGCTAATCCGCTTACGGCTCGTGTCCAGATCCTGTCGGGGCCAGCCTCCGCGATGCCTTTGGATATCGTACCGAGGAAAACTTCTACCTTCTGGCCGGCAGGGGCGGAGCCGGTGAGTGTGATTCTGGTGTGCACGGTATGACCGTTGTCTGGGATCTCCCATTTGCTCTCGTCTTGCACGGAGGTGATCGTGGGTGCGCCCAGTTCGACAGCCTTGATCGTATAAACCCTATCTGGAAACACCGTGGCCGTAGTTGCGTTGTTGCTCTTGTCCAGTGAAGCCTTGAATCTAATTGTCAGGGTGGTGCTGTCGCCGAGTTGTTTCAGGTAGTTGTTGGCTAACGTATACGGCCAAAAGCCTTGGTTAACCCAGGCTGTATTGACCTTGTCTTCGCCTCCACTCCATATCGGCAGGTCATGAGCGCTGCCATCGGCCTTTTTGCCCTCCAGACTCATCCATACCTGTTGCCCGGCATCGATCAGCGTCCAGAGCAGTGCATGAACGGTCGCGTTGTTCGTGCCCAGCGCGATGACATCCAGCACGTTGTTTGCATCCGCCTCGATGATTGTCGGCGAGATCAGGGCACTGGCTGGCAAGGTCAGAATGTTTAACGTCAATGGCCGTGAAGGGCTGGTCACCCCCTTGCGAACGATGATGTACCTTACGGTAACGGTTTTGCCCAGGCTGTAGGCCAGCACCGAGCGCGGCACGGCGATTTCCAGCCCGTCGCTGACCGGGCGCTGTGGACTTGTGTATGAGCCTGCCGCGTCAGCGGTGGCACCTTGCCAATTGACGCTCAACAGGTCGTCTTGCTGTAAGGTTTCCTCGGGCACCAGCACTCGAATTTCCGGCTGTGTCGGGCTGAAATTATTACCCGTTTGACCGCGTACGGTCGGGGCGGGCGGTTCGAAGGGGACAGCCAGGTGAATGTCCAATGCAGTGCTGTCGGAGATCTCAAAGTTGCCTAACTGGTCGGTCACCCTGAAATAGACGGTGAGCTTGCCGTCGCCCGTTTTCTCAAAGTCGGCGGTATACAGCGTCATGCTCAATTCGGCACCCGGGTGGGTGACCTCCAGATCGAAAGACTGATTGCCAATCTGCAGGCGCACAAGGTCATAAAGCTCGGGCCCGGTGTATTTGAAGGTGAATTTAACGCCTTGAGCCGCCCGTTCCGCGCTGATGCCGTCGGTGACCACGTCGCCTGGAATCTCCAGAACCAGGTCGATCGGTCCTTGCAGATGGTAGAGCACGTCCAGATCGCGTGAGGGTTGCGGGTGGCCACCGAGGCGAGTTACGACGTAATACAGGCGATTGGTGCCATGTTTCAGGAGGTTATGCGGCACATAGAGGGGGATGCGCTTATGCTCGTCTCCGGGTTGCACGGTGTGGCTTGTCACCGGTGGTTCGTCGTCGTTGAGATAAAGGGCGACCGAATCGAATTCCGCCTTGGGGTCTTGAAAGAACTGCCGTTCAGTCCATGGATCGATCACCACCTGCAGGCCCAATGGGTTACCGTCGTAAATTGATTTGGGAATACCGCCGTGGGCACGATCGGCGGGCTTGATCGGGGTAATCCAGCCTGGAATGAATAAGGGATAAAGCTCAAAAATCTCGTTCGATATGGAATGGATATCCATGGCTTGCACCTCGCGTGATAGGCGTCTGTCCAATCGGACGTAGCTCATCTCACCTCAGGTAAAAGCCGTTGCCTACTGTCATATCTGACAGGTGAGGGCGGGTATCAGACGAACGGTTCCTGCGCTGTTGGTTGAAAAATAAAGCCTGAAACATTACTCGTCCAAGCCTGCTAATCATTAGCAGCCGCCAGCGACATGGCCCGTGACACCGTCGACCACTCACAGCGCCGAGCGATGCTGATGCTGCATCAGGTCATCATGCTCAGTGAACTGATGATCAACCGGGTACTGGACGGCCGCCGCGTCCCGAACTAATCACCGGCCCCCTGTAGGAGCTGCCGAAGGCTGCGATCTTTTGATCTTGTTTTTTAAAAGCACCATCAAAAGATCGCAGCCTTCGGCAGCTCCTACAGGTCGTAATTCATTCAAAAAGTGCCTCGATCGGAACTTCACAGCATAATTTAAAGTGTTGTTTTTTAAGGCAGGAGAGCCAGGCACAAAGTCAAGGTGCATGCCGTCAGGATACTGATAATCCTGAGCGTTCATTGCGTTCCTGATTGTTTTTTTTGCGGCCCAGGAATTGGTCTGCATATATTTTGAGTGATGGAGATAAATATTCCGATAAGGCTGTGCTCGGGTCAATTGAGCGGGATAACACTTTTATGGGAAAAAGCATTACACCGCCCAAAAAAACCTCCTGTAATTATTTATGTCTATCGAAAAACGCCAGCTTTGGGAGTAGGTGACAAGCGTCCCCACCGATCAAGGAGAGGCGCTTGGCGTGAGTTGCCGGTTTTAGTGTCAGTGATGCTGTTGGAAATTTTATTTCCTCTTACCTTAAGTACCGGGCTCACCTGTTGTTCACCGGCTCCCCTCCAACGGCGCGTTGTATGACGTAGCTGATTTTTAGTTTTTGAAAGTGATATGTTGAAATTGTACACTTTCGCGAATCACCTCTTGGCCCGAAAAATAAAACCTGAACTCATCGAACGCTTGGCCGTATTTTGGAGCGAAGTGCCTCTCTTCCCATACGTTTTCATCTGAGTTTAGAGGCACCGGGGTGGAGTGTACTACGACATTTTTCTCTAGAAGCTCAAGTCGGATGTGAAGTCCTGTTGCGTTTAAAGCACACAAGATTGTTGCACTCTTGGCACTTCCCTGTTTCAGTACCAAGGAGAACGCAAAAGGTTCTCGATAGGGCAAGATTGTGAGGCCGCCACCAGCACCAGTGCGGACGACTGCATTATCTGTGTGCGAGTTTGTAATAATCGTTGTTTTGGTGTGCGTTCCCTCAAGGAATGCCCCTGGGTTTGTGATAAAGACGCTTGATGGATACGAAGTAAAGTCTTCGACGAGGTCAACGAGCTCGGCAACGGTCACCGTCCACGCTCTTGACTGCGTCCCGCTGCCATACAACGCCTTGGCTTTGAACTCATGCCTCGTAGGTGTCAGCCAGGTCAGCAGTACCGTCCATACACCTTTGTCATCGGCCCTGACCTTTTTGCCAGTGGAGGTGGCACCGTCGAAAATCTCCACCTCAAGAAAGGTGTTCGCCGTCCCCGTCAGGCGGATACGGGTGTCAGGAGTACTTCCACCATTACTGATTGGCTGCCCGTTGGAATCATGCGCTGCAGTAATGGTCGGCGCCACGCCATTCAACACGGTCAAACGCCAGAGGTGCGACGTCGGATTATTCGCGTATTGGCCAACGGCCTTGAGGGTGTGCAGCACGTTCAGCGCTAATCCGCTTACGGTTCGTGTCCAGATCCTGTCGGAGCCAGCCTCCGCGATGCCTTTGGATATCGCACCGAGGAAAACTTCTACCTTCTGGCCGGGAGGGGCGGAGCCGGTGAGTGTGATTCTGGTGTGCACGGTATGACCGTTGTCTGGGATCTCCCATTTGCTTTCGTCTTGCACTGAGGTGATCGTGGGTGCGGTCAACTCGACAGCCAGGTGAATGTCCAATGTCGTGCTGTCGGAGATCTCAAAGTTGCCTAACTGGTCGGTCACCCTGAAATAGACGGTGAGCTTGCCGTCGCCCGTTTTCTCAAAGTCGGCGGTATACAGCGTCATGCTCAATTCGGCACCCGGGTGGGTGACCTCCAGATCGAAAGACTGATTGCCAATCTGCAGGCGCACCAGGTCATAAAGCTCGTGCCCGGTGTATTTGAAGGTGAATTTAACGCCTTGAGCCGCCCGTTCCGCGCTGATGCCGTCGGTGACCACGTCGCCTGGAATCTCCAGAACCAGGTCGATCGGTCCTTGCAGATGGTAGAGCACGTCCAGATCGCGTGAGGGTTGCGGGTGGCCACCGAGGCGAGTTACGACGTAATACAGGCGATTGGTGCCATGTTTCAGGCGCTTATGCGGCACGTAGAGGGGGATGCGCTTATGCTCGTCTCCGGGTTGCACGGTGTGGCTTGCCACCGGTGGTTCGTCGTCGTTGAGATACAGGGCGACCGAATCGAATGCCGCCTCGGTCTTGGAAGAACTGCCGTTCAGTCCATGGATCGATCACCACCTGCAGGCCCAATGGGTTACCGTCGTAAATTGATTTGGGAATACCGCCGTCGGCACGATCAGCGGGCTTGATCGGGGTAATCCAGCCAGGAATGAGTAAGGGATAAAGCTCAAAAATCTTGTTCGATATTGAATGGGTATCCATGGCTTGCACCTCGCGTGATAGGCGTCTGTCCGGTCGGACGTGCTCATCTCACCTCAGGTAAAAGCCGTTGCCTACTGTCATATCTGACAGGTGAGGGCGGGTATCAGACGAACGGCAAATCCTCTGTAGGAGTGAGCCTGCTCGCGATGGCGGTCGATCAACCATAACTGCGTTGACTGACACACCGCTATCGCGAGCAGGCTCACTCCTACAGGGGAGAAGGGGTTTCAGATGAATACAATTTCGTAAGGCAGGCGCATCCGCTCCAGGATTACCGGCGGCAGCATCGGTGCGATGCCGATCGCCGGTTCGCCTTTGAGCTGGCTGGCGTAGGCATGGGTGGCGTGGCTTTTGCGCGCCACAGTCCAGGTGTCGAGGCGCAGTTTGCGCGCGCGTTCCCAGGGGATCAGGTTCTGGTCGCGTTCCGGCCAGTGCCAGGCCCAGACCGGCACGTCATGGAAGGTCGCGCCGACTTGCGCTGCCGCTTTGGCACTCGCCCGGCCAACCGCCTCGTGATCGTCATTACGATCCTCACGCCAGGTGCTGAACACCACGTCGCCGGGGCGCAGATAACGGGCGATGAATTCGGTGAGGTCGGCCTCGCGATCGAGCAGGGCGTTGTCAGTGAACCCGCCACGCACCCATTTCAGGCTGTGCATCGGCAAGCCGAGACGGCGCAGCGCTTCGACACTTTCCTGGGGCCGGAATACGCTCAGGCGTTTTTCCGACCATTGCCGCGAGCCGGGATGGCTGGCGCTGCCGTCAGTGATCGACAGCAGTTGCAGCGGATGGCCAAGGCTGGAAAGTAGTTGCAGGAGCCCGCCACAGGTCACCACCTCATCACCCGGATGCGGGGCGACGACGACGGCTCGGGCACCGGGTGGCACCAGACTGTGGGTATTGATGACGGGGATGTTGTCGAGTTGCCGGGCGCTGTTCCATATCTGCGCCGGCAGCGGATTGTCGCTGAGGGTTAACGGTTTCATGGTATTACGTCCTTGTTGTCTCTGGCCCTCAGTCGTGCAGACACCGTGAAAAAATCAGGCGCGCTCGACCCGTGAAGGCGAATGGATTGCCGTGCGACGCTCCGAACCCTGGATTGCCGCGCAGCAGAGTATTGCTCATGAAACTTGATTCGTCGCGTCACAGATCAATCTGATCCGCTTTTTTTTAACCAAGCTGTGCCAGATTTCGCAGATAGTCACCGAATCCACCTCGTGCCCGGCTGTCCAGTCGGGCACTGGTGCGTACCTGCGGGCGATGACTCCAGGCGATGTCGGCACCGCACTGTTCCAGTCGCCGCACCAGTTGCACATCTTCGTCACAGGCCAGCGGCGGGAAACCACCGGCCCAGCGATAGGCGTCGGCACTGACCCCGAGGTTGGCGCCGTGGATGTGGCGATGCCCGTCACGGGCCTGATAGTGACTGTGATAGCGAATCTGCGCGGCTTCATCGAACGACTGATCCCAATGTTCGACGGTCACCGTGCCGCATACCGCGTCGGCGCCCAGCCCCAGTTGCGCCACCAGCCAGTCATCGGCTACGCGGCTGTCGGCGTCGGAGCAGGAAATCCAGCGTGCGCCGCGCTCCAGCAGGACCTGCGCGCCGGCGGCCCGGGCCTGGCCGACATTGCGCGCGTCGATGTGCAGGCTCAGCACCGGAAAACCGCTGACGATCTGCGCCGAGCGGTCGGTGCAACTGTCGAGCACCACCAGCACTTCGACCGGCTCGCCGGCCAACAGCCCGTGTTTACTGGCGCGCAGTGCCGCGCTGAGGCATTGCTCGAGCAGGTCTTCCTCGTTATGCGCCGGAATCAGAATGCCGATCATCGCAGGCCCTCCAGTGCGGCTACCGAGCGCGGCTCGCGGCTCCAGACTTCAAGAAGGAAGTCCGCTTCCTGATGCAATGCCAGACGCGGCAGCGGCAGTTGCTCGTGGATCAGGTCATGCACCTGCCGCGC
This sequence comes from Pseudomonas sp. GM30, assembly GCF_000282275.2. Classification (NCBI taxonomy): domain Bacteria; kingdom Pseudomonadati; phylum Pseudomonadota; class Gammaproteobacteria; order Pseudomonadales; family Pseudomonadaceae; genus Pseudomonas; species Pseudomonas sp. GM30. The sequence continues at coordinate 232,745 of NZ_AKJP02000032.1, forward strand.
GTTCAGCGGGCAGCCGTCGATGGGCGGGCGCCAGTGGCAAGCGAGCAATTGCCCGTCCGCGGTCAGGGATTCACTGATGCGGCGGATCACTTCTGTCAGATCCTGGGCATCGAGGTAGTAGCCGATTTCGCTAAATACAATCAGGTCGAATTTTTCTTCCGGCCAGTCGCCGGGCAGGCGACTTTGGCGCACTTCGGCGTGGTCAAACAGGCTCAATCGGGTACGCGCCAGGTTCACCGCTGCACTGGCGGTGTCGCAACACAGCAGACGGTCGCAGCGACCGGCGAGTTCGGCGCTGAGTTCGCCATTGGCGCAACCGGGTTCGAAGATCGCCCGATAATGCGCGCGGGGCAGGGCGGCGAGGGTGATCGCGCGTTTGCGCTGTTCGTACCAGCGCTCGCGAAACGCCCAGGGATCGTCGTTGGCGCTGAATAATCCGTCGAAGTAACGATCATCGACACTCATAGGAACACCACTTCGAACGGTTGCAGCAGACGATCCAGCACATACGGCGCCAATACCGGTTGCAGCCCGGCTTGCGGGTCGCCTTCCAGCTGGCTGGCAAAGGCATGCACCGCGTGGCGTTTGCGCGCCACTTGCTCGGGGGACAACAGAATCTTGCGCGCGCGCTGCCACGGCACCGCAGCGTCTTCCGGAGAGGCCCAGTGCCAGGTCCAGACCGGCAATTCGTGGCAGGTGGCGCCGACCCGCCGCGCAGCTTCGATACTGGCGCGGCCGGCAGCTTCGTGATCGCAGTGGCCGTCCTCGCACCAGGTGCTGAACACCACATCGCCGGGGCGCAGGTGACGCTCGATGAAGGCGACCAGCGACGGCTCATCCGCGGCGACCTGGCTATCGCTGAAACCCCCGCGCAGCCATTTCATCCGGTGCAACGGCACGCCGAGGCGGCGCAGGGCTTCGGCCGATTCCTGCGGCCGCACCACGCTCAGACGTTCCACCGGCCAGCGCTCGGAGCCGGGATGACTGGCGCTGCCATCGGTGACCGAGATCAACTGCAACTGGCGCCCGGCGGCGGCCAGCAACTGCAACATCCCACCGCAGCCGAGCACTTCGTCGTCCGGGTGCGGGGCGACAATCACCGCCCGCGCGCCCGGTGGCACCAGACTGAGGACATCGACGCTGTCCAGCGCCGCCAGGTGCCGGGAATGTTGCCATTGCAGCAGCGAAGTGCCTTGGTGGCCGATGATCGGATCGGGTTTGTTCACGGCATTCATAGCGTCCAAGCCTCCTCGGGGTGTTCAGCGAGCGCTTGGCCAAGGGCCGCCAGATCTCGCTCGGCATGGCTCTGGCGCAGGAACACCGGCAGATCAGCAATCAACCGGGCGAAGTGCCGATCCTTGCAGAACGGTCCGGCGCCCAGCGCGCGCCCGACGTCGCGCATCACCTGCTCAGCCGATTGCTCGACCACCGCACGGGCGCGCCGGGCCAACAGTGCGGCATCGGCTTCGGGGTGCGCATCAATGTGCAACGCACTGAAACGCAGCACATTGGCCGCTGCGTACAGCGCCGCATCGACCGCACCGAGGTGGGCGAGGGCATGCGGCTCCTGACGTTGCGCGCAGTGTTGACGCAGTGCCTCGGCGATCTGCCGCGCCGCGCCGTACCAGCACGCGGCAATGCCGATCCCGCCTTGCCAGAAACCCGGACGATTCAGGTAGTCGCCGGGTTCGCCAATCGCCTGGGCCTCCGCGCCGTCGAACAGCACTTCGACGCTGCCGGTGGCGCCCATGCCGACCGCTTGCCAGCCCTGATCGGTGATGGTCACGCCCGGTTGATCCAGCGCCACCGCGACCAGTTGCTGGCGATCCTCGGCATCCCACGCGGTGAGCAGCGCATGGCTGAGCACCGCGGCCCCGGAGCACCAGGCCTTGCGCCCGTCGAGGCGCACCATGTGCCCGGCTGGCTGTACTTGCACCCGCGCCTGCGGCGGTTCAGCCGCCCACATGCCCCAGGTGCTGCCCGGCGTGGGCGAATCACCGAGCTGCTCGATGATCGCCAGGGCGTCGGTATGACCTTCGTAGAGTTTGCACAAGCCCAGATCATGTCCGCCGACTTCCGCCAGGCGCTGAAAACGTTCCAGCGTGCGGCCGCTGCCGGACAACGGCAACTGATCCAGACCGGCCTCGACCAGCGCCCGCAGGCAATGGCCGAGTGCCGCAGTGTCGCGATAGTCCGGCGGGCGGCGCGCCAGATAGCTGTGCAGGTCCATATCAGTCTTCTTCTTCGCGGTGCAGTTCGAAAAGCAGCAGCGAACGCCCGGTCACCGAGTATTCGTGGCCGAAATCGAAGCGTTCCTGACCGCGAATCGATGGCTGATTGGTGTCGATCATGCAGGTCCAGAAACTGCCTTCCGGCACTTCCGGCAGGCTGAAGTTGACGATGTCGTGGTGGGCGTTGACCACCAGCAGCAACGTCGCGTCGGCACCTTTGCGGCGAATCCCGGTTTCCTGCGCGCGGCCGTCGAGCAGCATGCCCAGGCAGCGGTTGTGCGCGTCATGCCAGTGCTCGGTGGTCATCTCGGTGCCGTCCGGCGCCAGCCAGGTGACGTCCTTGACGCCGATGTCCTCGTTGTACTCGCCGACCAGGAAACGCCCGCGACGCAGGATCGGATAGGCCATACGCAACTTGATCAGGCGTTTGACGAATTTGAGCAGCGCCTTGCCGTCTTCGCTCAGGTCCCAATTGACCCAGCCGATCTCGCTGTCCTGGCAATAGGCGTTGTTGTTGCCGTCCTGCGTGCGGGCGAATTCGTCACCGGCGACGATCATCGGCGTGCCCTGCGACAGCAGCAGCGTGGCGAAGAAATTGCGCATCTGTCGATGGCGCAGTGCATTGATCTCCGGGTCATCGGTCGGGCCTTCGACGCCGTGGTTCCACGACAGGTTGTTGTTGCTGCCGTCCTGGTTGTTCTCGTCGTTGGCCTCGTTGTGCTTGTCGTTGTACGACACCAGATCGTTGAGGGTAAAACCGTCGTGGGCGGTGATGAAGTTCACCGACGAGTACGGCCGCCGCCCGCGCTGGTTGAACATCTCGCCGGACGCGGTCATGCGGCTGGCGAAGTCGGCAACCTGGCCGTCGTCGCCTTTCCAGAAGGCGCGCACGGTGTCGCGGAATTTGTCGTTCCACTCGACCCAACCCGGCGGAAAGTTGCCGACCTGATAGCCACCGGGGCCGCAGTCCCAAGGCTCGGCGATCATTTTCACCTGGCGCAGCACCGGGTCCTGACGGCAGGCGACGAGGAAGCTGTGACGCTCGTCGAAACCGTCGTGATAGCGCCCGAGAATGGTCGCCAGGTCGAAGCGGAAACCGTCGACGTGCATCTCGCTGGCCCAGTAGCGCAGCGAGTCGGTGACCATTTGCAGCACGCACGGGTGACTGAGGTCGAGGGTGTTGCCGGTACCGGAGTCGTTGATGTAGTAGCGCTTGTCGTCCGGCATCAGGCGATAGTAGGAGGCGTTGTCGATGCCGCGCATCGACAGGGTCGGGCCTTGTTCGTTGCCCTCGGCGGTGTGGTTGTAGACCACGTCGAGGATCACTTCCAGATTGGCTTCGTGCAGGTGCGCGACCATCTCCTTGAACTCGGCGATCTTGCCGCTGGCCAGGTAACGCGGGTCCGGGGCGAAGAAGGCGATGCTGTTGTAGCCCCAGTAGTTGGTCATGCCCTTGTGCAGCAGGTGCTGGTCGTTGACGAAGGCGTGGATCGGCAGCAATTCCACGCTCGAGACGCCGAGTTTGCGGATGTGCTCGAGCACGTCGTCGACCATCAGACCGGCAAAGGTACCGCGCACGTTCTCCGGCACCGACGGGTGACGCATACTGATGCCGCGTACGTGGGTCTCATAAATGATCGTCTTGTCCCACGGCACGCTGACGCGGTGGTCGTTGCCCCAGGTGTGCGCTGGGTCGATGACCTTGCACTTGGGCACGAACGGCGCGCTGTCGCGTTCATCGAAACTGAGGTCGGCGTCGGGGTGGCCGATGGTGTAGCCGAACAGCGCTTCGGACCATTTCAACTCGCCGACCAGCTGTTTGGCGTAGGGGTCGATCAACAGTTTGTTGTGGTTGAAGCGATGGCCGTTCTCCGGGTCATACGGGCCATACACACGGTAGCCGTAGATCAGCCCCGGATGGGCGTCGGGCAGATAGCCGTGGAAAATCTCGTCGGTGTATTCCGGCAGTTCGATGCGTTCGAGTTCGACTTCGCCAGCATCGTCGAAGATGCACAGCTCGACCTTGGTGGCGTTGGCGGAAAACAGCGCAAAGTTCACCCCCAGACCATCCCAGGTGGCGCCGAGCGGGAAGGGCAGACCTTCACGGATTCTGGACGGCTCAGCGTGCGCTGCGGGCTCGGCTTTTTTTGGACTGGACATGATTGCTCCTGCAAAACGGGTTGGTTCGAATAACGGATCAACTGTGGGGAACAGAATCTGTGGTGAGGGGATTGATCCCCGATCGGCTGCGAAGCAGTCGCAAACTCGGGGCCGCTGCGCGACCCATCGGGGATAAATCCCCTCACCACAAATGCTCTCCAGACAGGGGAGTAAAGTGTTTTCTTGAGGACGAGTAAGTCCTCGGTGGCGAGCGAACTCGCCACACAGTCATTCAGTTCAATAAATGCGGGTGTATCAGTTGGCCGGGGGCTTGCGCGGGGCGCGCGGCTTTTTCTCGGCGGCCTTTTCGCCCGGTGGAATCACTTTGGCGGCGCTGGAGGGCTTGGCTTTGGCGTCCGCTGGCGCCTTGGACTTGACCGCCGGCGTCTTGCTTTCGCTGGCTTTGCCGTTCGCAGTCTTGCCGGCAGTTTTGCTGCCAGCGGCCTTGGGCGACTTCTTCGGCGCCAGGGCCTCGGCTTCGGCCAGTTTGCGCGCCATTTCCCAATGACGTGCTTCATGCCCTTCAGGTTTGCCCTCCGATTCCCAGATCTGATAGGCAAACTCGCGGATGCGTTTATCGTCGGTACTCATCGCAATGCTCCTGAACTGAACTCGTCGTTACGTAAAGAGTTGGATAAACAGATTGACCGGGAAATCCCCCAGCGCGGCGCTGACGTTCAGCTCCCTGTTTTTTGTGACTGCGCTGCTGTGAAAAAGTCCCTTCAGGTTTGTGTCAGAGGCGGCGAACGGTAAAACCACCCGTGTATCGCCCCAGCGCAGCGCATCCACCTGTGGCACGGCACTGTTTTCCAGCAACTTCGCGCAGCGGATCGGCACGATCACGATGGCGTAGCGGCCTTCGTGCTCACGGGCGAACGCGAGCACGTTGTGCGCCTGCTCGCCCAGCACCTCCAGAGCCTGATACGTGCCCCGGCGAAACAGCTCGACGTGTTCGGCGCGCAGGTTCAACACCTGGGCGATCAACGCTTGCTTGATGCGCCCGTCACGCCAGTTCGCCAGCAGCTCTGGCAGCGGCGCGTGTCCGTCCAGGGCCTGCGCGCGCGCGGCGTAATCCACCGGCCGGCGGTTGTCCGGATCGACCAGGCTGAAGTCCCAGAACTCGTTGCCCTGATACAGATCCGGCACCCCCGGCACGGTCATGCGCAGCAAGGTTTGCGCCAGACTGTTGAGGGCGCCGGCCGCCGCGATGCTGTTGACAGTCTTGCTCAGCGCGGCACGCAGCAGCTCGCCTTCGTCACCGGTGAGCAGGCGCTGGGTAAACGTCTGTGCAGCGTTTTCGTAGGTTTCATTCGGCGCGCTCCAGCTGCTTTGCAGCTTGGCTTCGCGCAGGGCTTTCTGTTGCCACTGCCAGATGCGTTCGGCGTAGTCGCTGAAACCTGCCTGATCGTCATCACGCAATTGCAGCGGCCAACTGCCGAGCAGCGCCTGATACAGGATCAGTTCATCACCGGACGACGGTACTTGATCATCGTCGCGCAACGGCCGGGCGAGGGCGCGCCACAACTCGACCTGCTCGGCGTACCAGTGGCTGCGTTCGCTGAGCACCGCCAGTCGTGCGCGGGTGTCTTCGCCGCGTTTGTGGTCGTGGGTCGCAGTGGCCAGCAAGTTGTCGGGGAACGCGTCCAGGCGTTGCTGATTGACCGCATGGAAGTCGCTGACCGGGGCGCTGAACTGCTCGGTGTTGTAGCCGACGTCATTGCGCGACAGCAGCACCGCCGAGCGATACAGCGCGGTGTCTTCGACGGCTTTGGCCGCTGCCGGCGAAGTCAGTTGTTGGAAACGTACGCAGGCGTGCTTGAGGATCTTGCGCGAGCGCCCGCGCGGCTTGTGCCGCCATGGTGTGCCACCGAGCCAGGCCGCCACACAGTCGAGCACCGGCCAGTCGCCTTCACCCAGCGTCTGCCGCGCACCGTCCATGGCCTGCTGGAAGAACTGTTCATCCTGCGCCGCGCGACCCAGTGCATTGATGTAAGTGCGATACACCGGGAAATGCACGATCAGCGCCTGCAACACCCGGCGGATCGCGCCGAGGGTCAGGTCGCGGGTCATCAGGTCATCGCGGGCCACTTGCAGCAGCGCCTGGGCGACGCTTTCGAAGTCACTGGCCAGCGAGCCGTTGAGGATCTGTTGCCTCGCCAGTTGCGCTTCTTCAATGAACGCCGCCGGACGCTCGGTGCGTCGCTGCCAGAGGTCGCCGAGTACATGTTCGCCATCGGGGTCGTGTTGCAGCAACGACAGCTGATTCATGAACTCGTAACCGGTGCTGCCATCCACCGCCCAGTCGGTGCGCAGGGTTTCGCCGGCACCGAGAATCTTCTCGACGTAAATCGGCAAGTGCCGATCCGGCGCAAGCAAGTCGAGGCGCCGCCGCAGCTTGCGGCAATAGCCACGCGGGTCGGCGAGGCCGTCGATGTGGTCGATACGCAGCCCGTCGACCAAGCCTTCGGCGATCAACTGGAAAATCTTGCCGTGAGTCGCTTCGAACACGGCCGGGCGTTCGACGCGCAGGCCACCGAGTTCATTGATGTCGAAAAAGCGCCGCCAGTTGATGTCGTCGGCGGCGGTGCGCCAACTGGCCAGGCGATAGCTCTGGCGTTCGAGCAACTGGTGCAGCTTGTCGAAGCCTTCTGCAGTGGTGGAGTCGTAATGCGCGAGACTTTCCTCGATCGCGGCGAGGATCTGCGGATCGCTTGCCAGCTCTTTCAGTTCAGCCTTGAGCGGCATCGCCAGCGCATGCGCGTCGGTCTGGTAGCTGAGGGTACTGAAACGATCGGCGAGGGATTTCAGCGCTTCGACCGGTTTGAGCAGCTCGCCATAGTCGTTCGGGCAGATCGGGAAGTGGTGCTCGTAATGCTCAACGTGGAAGCGTCCCTGCTGTGCATCGAAGCGCAGTTTCAACGTGCCTTCCTGCAGCGCGACACCGTAATCGCTGCCGAGAAACGGCAGCAACAATTGGCCCTCCATCAACGGGTCGGGCGAGTGCCACTGGATGTCGAAGAACTCGCCGTACGGACTCAGGCGGCCCCATTCCAGCAGGTCGAGCCACCACGGATTGTCACCGCCACCGACGGCCATGTGGTTGGAGACGATGTCGAGGATCAGGCCCATGCCGTGTTCGCGCAGAGCGCTGACCAGACGCCGCAGCGCCGGTTCGCCGCCGAGCTCCGGATTGACTTGCGTCGGGTCGACCACGTCGTAGCCGTGCATCGAACCGGCGCGGGCCGCGAGCAGCGGTGAGGCATAGATGTGGCTGATGCCGAGGCGGGCAAAGTACGGCACCAGCGGCACCGCCTGTTCCAGAGTGAAACCCTTGTGAAATTGCAGGCGCAGGGTGGCGCGCAACGGTTGGTTGAACGATGAATTCATTGGTCACGCTCGGCAGCTTGCAGGCGGGCACAGGCCAGTAGTTCCAGGCGGCGCGCGGCATCGGCGCCATCGAGCAAGGCCTCGCTGTTGCCGGGCAGGCGCCGCGACCAGTTCGGATGGCTGTCGATGGTACCCGGCAGGTTGGCTTGCTCGTCGATGCCCAGCGCGTCTTCCAGTGGCAACAGCACCAGCGGCGCGCGGGTGTGGCCAAGGAAACGCACACTGGCGTCGACCACTTGATCGGCTTCGTGGGACTCTTCGCGGAAGTTTTGCGGGTCCTGACTCAGCGCATCGCGCAGGCCTTGGCGCTCACGCTGGCGATGCCGGCGCCATTCGATTTCACCGTTGGCATCGACAAAGTCCAGGCGCGCATTCCAGTCGATGTCGCGGCCATGCCACCAGCCGTTGAGCGTGGGCAGGTCGTGAGTGGTGGTGGTCGCCAGCGCGTTGTCCGGCCAGTCGAGTATCGGTTTGAAACGGGTGTTGTCCTGTTCGAACAGCAGCACGCGCATGCCGAGGATCGCCCGTGCGCTGAGTTTTTCCCGCAGCCCGTCGGGCACGGTACCGAGGTCTTCGCCGAGGACGATGGCCTGGTGCCGATGGGATTCGAGGGTCAGCAGCCGCAGCAGATCATCCACCGGGTAATACAGGTACGCACCGTCCGCCGGAGCCGCGCCGTTGGGGATCACCCACAGACGTTGCAGGCCCATTACATGGTCGATACGCAGCCCGCCGGCATGGGCGAAGTTGGCGCGCAGCATGTCGATGAAAGCGCGAAAGCCGTTACGGATCAGGCCTTCGGGGGAAAACGCGGAAATCCCCCAGCCCTGACCGGTGCGGTTGAGAATGTCTGGTGGCGCACCCACGGTGAGCGAGGCGAGCAACTCGTCCTGAAAACTCCACGCCTGGCTGCCGGCGCCATCGGCACCGACCGCAAGATCAGCGATCAGGCCGATGCCCATGCCGGCGCCGCGTGCAGCCGCTTGCGCACGCTCCAGGCAACGGTGGATCAGCCATTGGCAAAAGGCGAAGTAGCCGATGCGCTCGGCGTATTCCTCGGCAAACGCTTCGAGGGCGGCGCCGCGCGGCTCGTGCCAGTGTTCCGGCCAGTGCCGCCAGTCGAGGCTTTCACCACGGGCGGCGCGCATTTCCTGAATGGCTTCGAAGCGGCAGTGATTTTCCAGGGCTTCGCCACCGGCGTGGCGGAAACTGGCGAAGTCGGCGTGCAACGGATGCTCGCCGGCGACGAAACCGTCGTACAGGGCTTGCAGCAGTTTGTACTTGGCCTCGGCGGCGCTGGGCCAATCGATCAGTTTGAGGTCTTCCAGTTGCTTGAATTGCTCGGCCAGACCGCTGGCGTCGATCGCATCACGCAACGCCCGTTCGCCAAGGATCGCGCCCGGAGCGGCATACAGCGAATTGAGGAACAGCCGGCTGGACGGTGAATACGGGCTGTAGCGCCCGGTGTCGGCGCTGAACATCGCATGCAACGGACTGATCGCCAGCGCCTCGGCTCCGCGTTCGCCGGCCACCCGGGCCAGCTCTTCCAGCGCCTGGGTGTCACCAAAACCGCCATCGCCGGGGCGGCGCAGACTGTACAGTTGCGCGCTCAGGCCCCACACGCGCGGGATCGGATTGTCCACCGCATCGCCGACGCTGAAGCAGCGCTCCGGCGCCACGGCGAGGGTGAAATACTGATCGGCGATGTGTACTTGCTGATAGCCGACCGGAATCAACCCCGGCAGTTTGGCGTCGGCATCGAGCTTGAGGTTAAGCCGTGAACCGTCTTCAAGCTGGATTTCGCACGGGGTTTCCGGTTCGAAATAGCGGGCCAGATCAACGCTGACCCCGACATCTGCGGTCAGCAGCGGCGGCAGGTGGCGATCCTGTTGCACCTGTTGCAGTTGCAGCAGGCTGGCGTCGATTTCCTGCGCGGTATTGGCCGGATGACCCAGCCCGGTGAGGACATTGCGCAGCACCGCCGGGGCGACTTTCTGCGGGCGGCCATTGGCGTCGATCCAGTCGACGGCGAGGCCGGCGCGGCTTGCGAGTATTTCCAGTTGCGCATCGCTCATAGGCGCTCTCCATCCAGAGGTTGCAAGGGGGTTGCGGCCGTGAGGCTGACAAGCGCGCAATACGCGGGCAGTTGGCCCGGTTCCGACAGGGCAACGGCGGGCGGCTGCTGAAACAGCCACACGGCGTCGGTCTGTGGAGGGTTGACCACTGGCGTATCGCTGAGGTTCAGGTCAATTCGCAGCTCACTGCCATCGCCCAGGCGCCAGCGCGCGCTGACCGCGCCACGGCCGAGCATGTGCGCGCCGAGCGCCTGGGTGCCGGACAGATTGGGAATGATGTATTGGTGGCGCAATTGCAGCAGTTGCCGGTACAGCGCGAGGGTTTCCTGCTGTTTCTCAGTGCCGCTGCCAATCAGGCGAGGCTGCGAGGCGTGGAAGGTCTGTTCGGCATTCGGATCGGGAATCTTTTCGCGCTTGTGCGGATCGGTGAACGCGCTGAACGCCGCGAACTCATTGCGCCGACCTTCGCGTACCAGGTCGGCCAGTTCACCGTGGTGGCTGGTGAAGAACAGAAACGGTTGCTCGGCGGCGTACTCGTCGCCCATGAACATCAGTGGAATCATCGGCGACAACAGCAACAGCACGGTGGCGGCCTGCAGTGCCCGTGGATCGGCCAATTGGTGCAAGCGCTCGCCGAAGGCCCGGTTACCGATCTGGTCGTGGTTCTGCAGGAACAGCACGAAAGCGGTCGAGGGCAGGTGTTCGCTGGGTTCACCGCGCGGTTCGCCGTGGCGAGTGATGTGGCCCTGAAACACGAAGCCCTGACTCAGACAACGGGTCAGTTGTTCGGTGGGTTGCAGCGCATAGTCAGCGTAATAGGCGTCAGTTTCGCCGGTCAGCAGCACGTGCAAGGCGTTGTGGCCGTCGTCGTTCCACTGCGCGTCGTAATCCTCTTCAAGCAGGCTCGACTGGTTGAGCTCGTTTTCCACGGTGAGCCAGACATGGCGCGTCGGATCGACCTGCTGCCGAATACGCTGCGCCAGTTCGGGCAGGAAATCCGGGCTTTCGATCGCGTGCACCGCGTCCAGGCGCAGACCGTCGAAGCGGTATTCGAACAGCCACATCAGCGCGTTTTCGATGAAAAAGTCCCGCACTTCACGGCGGCGGAAGTCGATCGCCGCACCCCAGGGCGTGTGCTTGTCTTCGCGGAAGAAGCCTTTGGCGTAGCGTCCGAGGTAATTGCCGTCGGGGCCGAAGTGGTTGTAGACCACGTCGAGAATCACCGCCAGACCATGGCCGTGGGCGCTGTCGATCAGGTGCTTGAGTTGTTCCGGGGTGCCATAGGAGGCTTGCGGGGCGTAGGGCAGCACGCCGTCGTAGCCCCAGTTGCGCGTGCCGGGGAACTGCGCGAGCGGCATCAGTTCGATCGCGGTGATGCCCAGTTCGGCGAGGCGCGCCAAGTGCTGCTCGACTTCGGCAAAGCCGCCGAGTGCGCCGACGTGCAACTCGTAAATCACCGCTTCGCTCCACGGCCGGCCATGCCAGGTGGTGTTTCGCCACTGGTAGGCCAGCGGATCGACCACCACGCTGTGGCGGTCAAGGTCGCCATCCTGAGCGCGGGAGGCCGGATCGGGCACCTCCAGTTCACCGTCGATGTTGAAGCGGTAGCGGGTGCCCGCCGGGCACCGGGTCTTGATCACGAACCAGCCATCGGCCTGCGGTAACATCGGCAAGGACTGACCGTCTTCAAGTTCGACACTGACGTAAAACGCATCCGGTGCCCACAGCGCAAACTGAGTGTGTTCGGCGTCCTGCATGATCGCGCCGTGGGGCCAGTTTTCTTGGGTCCGTAACGGCATTGTGAAAAGCTCCCTGAGTTATTTGTGGCCGGCTTTACCCAGCGCCTTGGCGACCAGTTGTTCGTAGAGTTCGGCATACGGTTCGACCGCTTTGCACCAGTTGAACGGCGCGGCCATCGCTCGGCAGCGCATGGCGTTGAGCAGTTCGGGGAAGGCGAATACCTTGAACGCGCGGCTCAGGGCTTCGCGGTAACTCTCGACAGTGGATTCGTCGAAGAGAAACCCGGTGACGCCGTTTTCGATGGTGTCGGCCAGACCGCCGGTATTGCGCGCCACCGGCAACGAGCCGAAGCGCTGGGCGTACATCTGGCTCAGGCCGCAGGGTTCATAACGCGACGGCATCAGCAGGAAATCGCTGCCGGCGAACATGCGCCGGGCGTCGGTCTCATTGAAGCCGATGCGTACACCGATCTGCCCGGGAAAGCGCAGCGCCAGTTCACGCATGGCCTGTTCTTCTTCCGGCTCGCCACGGCCGATGATTGCGATCTGGCCGCCGTTCTGCACGATGTATTCGGACACGGCTTCAGTCAGGTCCAGGCCTTTCTGATAGACCAGACGCGAGACCACGGCGAACAGCGGGCCGCTGGAATCCTTCAAGCCAAACAGTTCACGCACATGGGCGGCGTTGACCGCTTTGCCTTCCCAGTCGCCGATGGCGAACGGCGCGAACAGGTGCGGATCAGTGGCCGCGTCCCAGCTCTCATCGATGCCGTTGGGGATGCCGCTGAGCAAGCCTTGCTGGGTCTTGGCGGCGAGAAAACCGTCGAGACCGCAGCCGAAATCCGGGGTGGTGATTTCCTGCGCGTAGGTGGCGCTGACGGTGGTGATGTGGCTCGAATAGGCCATGCCGGCCTTGAGGAACGACATCTTGCCGTAGAACTCCATGCCTTCCTGTTGCAGGGCGTGGGTCGGAATACCCAGCTCCGGGCACGAGCCGAGACTGGTCACGCCTTGATAGGCGAGGTTGTGAATGGTGAACAGAGTGGGCGTGCGCTGCCCGCGCCAGTGCATATACGCAGGGGCCAGACCGGCGGGCCAGTCGTGGGCGTGCACCAGATCCGGGCACCAGTGAATTTGTGCGAGGTTGGCGGCGATGTCGGCAGCGGCCAGGCCCAGGCGGGCGAAACGAATATGGTTGTCCGGCCAGTCGCGGCCGTTGTTGGCACCGTACGGCGAGCCTTCACGCTCATACAACTCGGGGCAGATCAGCACGTAGATCACCAGCCCGTCCGGCATGTCCATACGCCCGATCTTGCACGGAGGCAATGCGGCATGCCCGCCGAGTTCGCCGATGATGTGGATCGGGTTCTCGCTGTGCATCACCTGCGGGTAACCGGGGATCAACACGCGCACATCGTGCAGGTGCGCCATGGCGCGGGGCAGGGCGGCGGAGACGTCCCCCAGACCACCGGTCTTCACCAGATCGGCGATTTCCGAGGTGACGAACAACACTTTCTTCTTGTTGGGATTCTGGCTGGCGACCGGCGTCAGCGTTTTGGTGCCCGGGACGTTGATCGACCGGCTGCCGGGAAGACTCAATGTGCTCGCTTCGCCTGATGACTGCTGAGCACGCTCTCCCTGAATATCCAATGCCGCACTGATCATGTGAATCTCCCGTGTCGTTGATCTGTTTCTTGTCTGGAACAAGCCATATCCATGGCCAAATCCTGTGGCCGGGCGCAAACGCGCCACGCATCGGTGAGCAAACGCTACCCAACACGCGCAAGCAGAATGGGTGAAGTGGCCGTTGCAAGGATTACACCAGTCGCGTTGCCCCTGCCTTTCTGATGACCCGTCGCTTCACGCAAAAGTTTCGACTTTTTTTGCGTGCGGTGACCGACTGGTCTGACCCCGCGAAAATCAGTCTAGGCCAGATCCTAGAGCGGGCGAGGGCAAATGGGTAAATTGTTCGACAATCGGTTTGCGGGCGGCGAAAGACGTGGTGTGCAGGGCGGAACGCACCGACGAAGTGCAGGTTTTTTTGTTTGGAGGGGCTAAAACGGTGACTGGGCGGTCACGATTCTGTGCTAGCGGGGAGAGCGGGCGCACTGTTGTGGTGCGGGCAGTTTGTTGCTTTCGTGTCTGCTGATGTACCTCTGTAGGAGCTGCCGGAGGCTGCGATCTTTTGTAAAAACAAGATTAAAAGATCGTCCGATCGCGGCCCGAGCCTCCGGCAGCTCCTACATGGGATCAGTTGAGGATTCGGATTGGGTTATCTGCCGCCCAACCCTGAATATCCTCGATCATCTGCGCGAAGAACTGCGCATAGTTCTGCCGACTCACATACCCCACGTGCGGCGTGGCCAGCACATTGTCCAGGGTGCGGAACGGATGCAATTCAGGCAGCGGCTCCTGATCGAACACATCCAGCGCCGCGCCGGCGATCTTCTGTTTCTGCAACGCCTTGATCAGCGCCGCTTCATCGACGATCGGCCCGCGGGCGGTGTTGACCAGCAGTGCGGTGGGTTTCATCCAGTTCAGCGCTTGTGCATCGACCAGCCCGCGGCTGCGCTCGCTGAGCACCAGATGCACCGATAGCACGTCAGCCTGTTCGAACAGTTGCTGCTTGCTGACCCAGGTCACGCCGGCTGCTTCAGCGCGTTCAGCGGTGAGGTTTTCGCTCCAGGCAATCACGCGCATGCCAAACACCTGACCGAATTGCGCGACCTTCTGGCCGATGCTGCCCAGACCGAGAATGCCCAAGGTCTTGCCGTGCAAATCACCGCCCAGCCCTTGCTGCCAGTCGCCGGCGCGCAGGGAGTTGGCTTCACTCAGCAGATTGCGCGTGGCGGCCATGATCAGCGCCCAGGTCAGCTCCGGCGCCGCGTGTTTGTAGCTGTCCGTGCCGCAGACATTGATCCCGAGGCTGGCGGCGGCCTGCATGTCCAGCGCGGCGTTACGCATGCCGCCGGTGACCAGCAGTTTGAGATTGGGCAGGCGCTGCAGCAGGTCCTGATCGAAACGCGTGCGCTCGCGCATCACGCAGATCACCTGGTACTGGCCCAGTCGTTCTGCCAGCGTGGCATTGTCCGCCGGGTAGTCATGCACAAACGTCACTTCGCCGATGCTGTCGAGCACCGACCAGTCGACCACGTCCCGTGCCACGTCCTGCCAGTCATCGATCACTGCAATCTGCACCGCCATCAGCCTTACCTCATCAACGAACGGGATTGGGGTTGTTCAGCCAGCCGAGCAAGGCCTGGTGAAACTTCGCCGGTTCTTCCATCTGCGGCGCATGGCCCATGCCGGGGAATTCCACCAGCGTCGACTGTGGAATCAGCTGGGCGACCTGCTTGCCGAGCACCTCATAGTGGCCGATTTTCGCCTTGACCTCGGGTGACGCGAGATCCTTGCCGATGGCCGTGGTGTCCGAAGTGCCGATCAACAGCAGGGTCGGCATCTTCAGGTCCTTGAACTCGTAATACACCGGCTGGGTGAAGATCATGTCGTAGATCAGCGCCGAGTTCCACGCCACCTGGGTTTTGCCCGGGCCGTTGCTCAGGCCGGCGAGCATATCGACCCAGCGGTCGAATTCGGGTTTCCAGCGTCCGTCGTAATAGGTGTTGCGCTCGTAGTCGCGAATGCCTTGGGCGGTGACTTTCAGTTCGCGCTGATACCACTGATCCACGGTGCGATACGGCACGCCGAGCGCTTTCCAGTCTTCCAGGCCGATCGGGTTGACCAGCGCCAGTTGGTCGACCTGATCCGGAAACAGCAGCGCGTAGCGAGTGGCAAGCATGCCGCCGGTGGAGTGGCCGAGCAGGGTGGCTTTCTGAATGCCGAGGGCCTTGAGCAGCTGTTGGGTGTTGGTCGCCAGTTGCTGGAAGCTGTACTGATAGTGATCGGGTTTGCTGGAGGTGCAGAAGCCGATCTGATCCGGCGCGACGACGCGGTAACCGGCCTCGCTCAAGGCTTTGATCGAACTGTCCCAGGTGGCGGCGCAAAAGTTCTTGCCGTGCATCAGCACCATGGTGCGCCCGTTGGCCTTGCCGTGGGCGGCGACGTCCATGTAGCCCATCTGCAGGGATTTACCCTGGGACTGAAAGGCAAAGTGCTTGAGCGTGTAGGGGTATTGGAAACCTTGCAGCTCCGGGCCATAGGTCTGGCCTTCGGCGGGTGCAGCTTCGGTGGGCGCGGCAGCGTGGGCGAACAGTGGCAGCGCAGCAGTCAGGAACAGGCCGGGCAGCCAGCGGGACAGCGTGACGGACATAAGGGCAAACTCCATGGAAATCGGCCGATGCTGGAACGCCCGGATTAGGGCGACGTTAACCACAGGCAACGCCATGGCCGGAATGTTCAACCGAGCCAGCCCAGGGTCAGCATTGCCACCACGGCATAACGCGCAGCTTTGGCCAGCGTGACGATCAGCAGAAAGCGCCCCAGCGGCTCGCGCATGACGCCGGCGATCAGGGTCAGCGGATCGCCGATCACCGGCAGCCAACTCAATAGCAGCGACCAGTGACCATAGCGCTCGTAGTGTTTGCGCGCAGTGGCCATGTGTTTCGCGCTGACGGGAAACCAACGTCGATCCTGAAAGCGTTCGAGGCCGCGCCCCAGCCACCAGTTGACCAGCGAACCGAGGACGTTGCCCAGCGTCGCCACGCCCAGCAGGCCCCAGAGCCAGTAACGGTCGCTGGCGATCAGCCCGACCAACAGCGCTTCGGACTGCAGCGGCAACAGCGTCGCTGCGCCGAACGCGCGGCGAACAGCCCGATGTAACCGGCAGCCATCAGTGCGCCGGGTAGTCCGCCACCACCACATCCGTGCCGTCCTTCTTCAGGCCGATCACTTGATAGGCATCGCTCATGCCGTCCATTTCCATGCCCGGCGAACCCATGGGCATGCCCGGTGCGGCCACGCCCAGCAGATCGTCGCGTTTGCTCAGCGCCAGCACTTGTTCAGCCGGCACATGGCCTTCGACGAACTTGCCGTTGATCAGCGCGGTGTGGCACGAGCCCAGGCGCGGAGGCACGCCGTGTTGCTGCTTGAAGCTGCTCATGTCGGTTTCGACGTGGTCTTCGACTTTGAAACCGTTGGCTTCGAGGTGACTGATCCATTTTTTGCAGCAGCCACAGTTGGCGTCGCGGTGGACTTCGATCGGGATCAGATCGGCGGCCTGGGCCAGGGAGGACAGGAGCAGGGCGCTGAGGGCGGCCAGTCTCAGGGAGGTTCGCATAATGGATTCTCGGCTCGGATGACGATCAATAAAGGAAAGCATTTTGACCGGATTATCCTGCCCGGCATCAACGGAGTGTTTCAAGTTGATACAAGGCAGGCCGGCAGGATGATCATGGATCAAGCCTGACAGCCTGCTGAGCGAGAGATTACAAATCTGTCAGGCAGAATGGAGATGCGCTCTGTGGCGAGGGAGCTTGCTCCCGCTCGGCTGCGCAGCAGTCGCCAATCGGCCAATTTCGGCTTCCTGTTTATTGCGGTGTCAGAGTTGGGGCCGCTTCGCGACCCAGCGGGAGCAAGCTCCCTCGCCACAATAGACTGGTAGGGGAATCACCGGACCTTGAAGCGTCCCATGATCGCGCTCACCCGGTTGTTGGCTTCAAGCAGTTGGCGGGTGTTGAGTTCGCTGGCCTGGCCGCTGTGCACCAGTTCTTCGACCATGTGGCGGATCTGCACCATGCTGCGGTTGATCTCTTCGGTCACTGCACTCTGCTGTTCGGCAGCGGTGGCGATCTGCGTGCTGAGGCTGTTGATGTGGCTGACCGAACCGGCCATTTCATCCAGACCCGAGTTGACCCGCGCCGTGGCGTCGGCGGCGGACTGGCAGCTGGCCTGGGTGTTTTCCATGGCGCTGACCGAGGAACTCACGCCTTGCGTCAGGCGCGTGAGCATCTCGTTGATTTCCGAGGTGCTGGCCTGAGTGCGGGCGGCGAGGGCGCGGACTTCGTCGGCGACCACGGCAAAGCCGCGACCCTGTTCACCGGCCCGAGCGGCTTCGATGGCGGCATTGAGCGCCAGCAGGTTGGTCTGCCCGGCAATTGCACCGATCACCCCGAGAATCTCGGTGATGCGTTGTGCGTCCTGCTGCATGTTCTCGACTTTTTTGGTGGCGCTGGCCACTTCGTCGATCAAGGCCACCACGCTGTTGGTCGCTTCACCGACCACGACCCGCGAGCGGTCGGCGTTTTCGTTGGCGCGCTGGGTGAACGCTGCGGTTTCAGCGGCGTTCTGCGCAACGCTTTCCGCCGTTGAACTCATTTCGGTGATGGCGATAACGGTCTGATCGGTTTCCGAAGCATGGCGCAGCAGAATCTGGCTGGTGTTGGTCGACGTGCGCTGCAGGTCATCGAGGCTTGAGGCCATGGCGCCGGTGGCCTGGGTGACTTCACCGATCATGTTTTGCAGGTAGGCAATGAAGGTGTTGACCGAGTGACCGATGGCGCCCAGCTCGTCTTCGGCACGGATGGTGATGCGCCGGGTCAGGTCGGCATCGCCGCTGGACAGCAAGTCGATGTTGGCTTTCAGCGCTTTCATCCGCGACACCAGTTGGCGAATCGCATACACCTGCAACAACACCAGCAGGATCACCAGCGGAATCTGCAACAGGCTCAGGCTGCTGAGCACGTCGTCACGCTGGGCGGTGAGCATTTTTGTTGGCAGGGCGGTGGCGAGAAACCACGGCGTGCCTTCGATCGGGCGCATGAAGAAGGTGCTGGCTTCGCCATTGTTGTCGAACTCGACGCGTTGCGCCTGATCGCGGTTCTGCAGGCCGGCCTTGACCTGACTGGCGAAGGTCGAACCGGCGGCGAGTTCGCTGATGTTCTTCAGCACGATCGGGCCGCTGATACGCGAGCTGTTGCTGATGATCTTGCCGTCGGCCTCGACGATCAGCATTTCGGCGTTAAGGTCTTTTTCCTTGCGCGCCACCAGATCGTTGAAGAAACCCAGCGTCACGTCGATGGTCGACACGCCCCAGGCCGCACCGTTTTTCTGAATCGCCATGGCGCAGTTGGTGCGCGGCTCGGCACTCGCATCATCTTTATAGGCCGCAGCCCAGGCACATTGGCCGCGCGGAGTCTGCATGCCGCCCTTGTACCAGCTCTGATCGTAGTAGTTGGGCGCCGCGTCGCTGTTCCAGAAGGTGTTCACCGCCAGTTTGCCCGAGGCATCGCGGTGCCAGAAGGTGCTGAACTTGTTGCGCCCGGCCTCACGCTGGCCCGGCAGTGGCCAGATCCCCCCACCGAAGACTTTCAGCTCGCCGTACTGATCCACCAATCCCGGCAATACCGTGTCGATGGCCGCACTGTCGAGCAGCGGAATGGTCTGGGTGATGCTGCGCTGCTGCGCCTGGACTTTGTTCAACTCGCCCTGGATCTGTTCGGCAACTTCGGCAATCCGGTTGAGCACCACTTGTTCTTCGGTATGCCGCAGCTTGGGCGCGACCAATTGGCTGATACCGACCACGGTCAATACCGACAGCAGCAGGATGAACAGAACCAGAAATAACGTGTAGCGAGCCTGAATGGTGCGGAATGCGGGCATGGATACCGGTCCTTGAGCTGCGATTCTTATTGTGGGGTCGAGGGAAAAACGGCGGGGTCACACCAGCGTATCGTCGGTGAACGGCGAAGCTTTAGGTACTTTCGTGCAAGAAAACGTCGGGCTGACAGAAGGGGCGTATCGACCTCGATACAAATGAATTAACCGGCACATCAATCGGCGTAAAAAGGCAATCGGCAGCCATCGTCAAACTGCCATGAAACCGCGAGACAGTGAGCTTCTGAGGGTTTGTATCGAGAATGTACAGAAATTGTAAGCGACTGCACTAAAAGGGTTGGTGCCATCACTGGGCCGGTAGATACTTCGCGGCATTCGAGTAGTCCAGCAAGGACATTTCATGGTTATTTCACAGGGAGTCTTCTCATGACGATCGGCATTGTCGGCGGCTGGGAGAGCAAGGCAGGGGTGCTGGTTCGTAATACGGGCGCGAAAAAGCAGGTGAGTCAGAGCGTCAAGGTGCAGCAGATGCTGACCATGGTCGGCAATGATCCGAACGCGATCAACACCGCGGAAATGGACAAGCAGGGCCTGCGCAAGAACATCAAGGGCTTCGATCCGTCGAACACCTCGGTAAAGCAACTGGGCAATCTGAGCGTGTTCCTGCGCAGCCGCGGACTGATCTCCGAGATCACCTCGTTCACTCTGCTCAATGCCGGCGACAAGTTCGACCGCTTCGGCGTGACCAAAGACGTTGATGCCAAATTCAATGCGCTTGAGTATTTCGCGACCCAGCTCGACGCGATCCAGAACAATGGCCTCAATGGCAATGCCTACGGCAAGAACCTGATCCCTGAATACAAAAAGGCGATCTACGTGCTGCAGAACCTGAAAACCTACGGTGAAGGCAACGCGCCGAAGCCGGTGGACCAAGGCGTCAAAGCCAAGGCCTGAGCCCGTCACCCACGGCCCACCCATTGATTGGGTGGGCCGTTTTCGTTTTTAGTCTTGATACCGTTCGCCGGCCTGCTGCGCCTGATCCTGCAGATGCTGCATGTGTGGACAGTGCAGGTTCAGCGCGGAGGTCTGGTAGCCACGATGAAACAGTGCCAGCCAGCCGTTGCTGTAGTCATCGGGGACAACCCCGGTGAAAGCGAAGCCGGCATCGGCAAGTTTGTGCAGCGCGCTGGAAAACCCTTGGGCGAGTCTGAGTCTGATCGAAATCAGCCAGTGCGCCGGCAGTTGTCCCAACTGGTTGAGCAGGTTGTCATCGAGGGCCTTGAGCAGCAGGTCATAGCGCCCTGATACGTGATCGAAGCGGATCTTCGGGCCTTTCCATGGCACGGTATTGTCGGTGGTACCAAACACCGCCTCCAGACGCGACATCAGCTCGCGGCAATCCTGCGGCCAGGCGAGTGCCGGCAGCGGGCGCTGATGACCGTCGATGCTGCAGTGACCCACAACAATCGTCTCCCGCCCTGTTCCATCGAACGGCGAAGGCGCGTAATCGGGCAACAGACCACAGCTGTGAAACCCCAGACCGGCGGCCATGCGCTGCGTATAGGGGTGGTGCGTGACCTGTTTGATCGTCACGCCTCGGCAATCCAGCGCCTGGGCATGAATCAGCAGCTGCTGGCCCAGCTGGGTGGCGATGTTTTGCCCGCGGGCTTCCGGGTGTACCACGGTCAGTGCCAGCTCCGCCAGTGCGGTTCGGCCAGATTGGCGAAACAACGTGGCGTGCCCGCAGATATGCTCGTTTACCACTGCCACCAGCGAGTGCCAGCGACCGTCACTGTGGTTCTGGCTGATCATCCAGGGCAGATACACGTGGGGTTGAGGATAATGAACACCGTAGATTTCTTCGAACAGGCGGCTGACTGCCGGCGCATCGGCGACGCGATAGCGGCGGATGATTGTCGTGTCCATCACGCTTGTCCCTGCTGCGGATGCTCGTAAACCCGTCGATCCACGACCCGCTGATGTTTGCCGGAGCGTGGATGACAGGTCAGTTCATCGTTGGCACAGGCGATCACGTTCAGCTCCAGCAATTGATCGAGCTGCAGCTTCTCGATCAGCGGGTATTGGTCGATCAGCGCACGGCGCAGGGTCGAGCTTGCCTGGCTGATGTCAGGTGTTCGCGTGCAAGGTACCCACTTGAGGCTCAGCAGATCTTTGCTTGCTCGCTGTTCGATGAGCAGTTGCCAGTCATCGCTGGTGGCGACCTTGCGCACCAGCTCGCCGATGTCACCGGTATCCAGACTCAACACGCTCACCCGCACGCGCTGGCTATTCATGCTGCGGCCCATCAGGGCGAACTTGCGCATCGGCGTCCCCGGCGGTTCACGCCAGCAGGCGAGGTCGCCGACCGGGTAGCGGATCACCGGCATCAGGCGCCGGGTGAGGTTGGTCAGAACCAGCCTGCCGTTACGGTTGCACTCTTCGATGACGTCACCGCTCATCTCATCGATGATCTCCAACACGCTGTGCCGCTCCAGCATCCGGTGTTCGCCCAGGCTGCAATCGCGGGTGCTGACACCGATCAGTCCGGCATCGACGCTGGCGTAGCCGATAGAGGCAATGCGTGCGTTCGGGAACACCCGCTGGAGCGTTTGCAGCTGGGCGGCAAACAGGCTCTCGCCGCCGTAGAGCAGGGTTTCGACGCCCTCCAGGATCCGTGACTGGCGTTCCAGCCAGGCGGCGAATTTGAGCATTTGCGCCGGCAGACCGGCCAGCACATTGATCCGGTACGCAATGATCGACTCGGCCAGTACGGCGCTGTCGACGGCCCCGGTGAAGGGAAATTCGCTGACGGGGCTCTGGACATGTGCCAGCGCGTCGTGGAGAAAAATGAAGCTGGCATACAGGTCGCCGACGAAGAACAGATTGGCGACCCGGTCGCCGGGATTCAGTTGCGCCGTGAGGTGGCTGCCGAAATCGCGCACCAGGGTGTGCCATTCTGCGCGGGTGAACAGCGAGAGTTTTCCAGAGCCAGTGGTGCCCCCGGTCTTGAAGACCATCGCGCCTTCCAGCGGGCCTGACAACACTGGCCATCGGTGCGGATTCTGACTGTCACGCCAGTATTGTTCAGGGTCGATCAGGGGCAGTTCGGTCAAAGCGCTGATGGGGGCCGCGACATTTTTGAAGTGTTCGCGGCAATAGGCCGAATGATGGCGGGTGTAACCGAGCAAATCGTTCAATTCAATGAGCGTGTTCATGATTTTTTCTTGTATGAATGGCGATGGGCCGCGTGCAGGTAGCTGCTGTCAGCGGCGCGTATCAATCAGTAGGGGCGTCTTGCCGCTGTGCCGGTTTCGGGCGAACTGCTCGACGGCGCAATGCTCGACATCCAGCGTGAGCAAACCGGTCTGCACCAGCGTGATCAGCGTCGAATAGTTCTGCAGTCGTCGGTGGGCTTCGGCCGGTTCCAGAGGACAGCGCAGTCGCATGCGTTCCAGGCCGTCAGGGCCGTGATCGAGGACCAGCTGAAACGGCGCTTGCAGGTGCTGCGCCAGTGTCGCCAGTGAAATGAAATCGGTGCCGATGCGCAGCAGCTTGCCGTGGCGTTGCAGCAGTTCGAAGCGCGGCGACGTCAGGCCGCAGGCACACGGGCCGGGGAGCCAGCGTCCGCTGTCGCCAATGTCATAGCGCTGCACGGACTGGCCTTGGCGTGCTCGAGTGGTCACCAGCAGTCGACCGGGCTCGCCGTCACTGACCGGCGTGTCCTGAGCGAAATCGACGATCTGCAGATGCTGGATTTCGCTCATCAGGTGAAAGACGCCATCAGGCGTGGCATGGCACGCATGACCAATGGGACCGGCGTCGACGCTGCCGTAAATCGCCGAACGGATCAGGCTCACGCCGCAGCTGTGCAGCAAATCGCGGGTGGGTTGACTGAGGTGTTCGCCGCCGAGAAAGACTTTTTCGATGCCGCCATAGCGCCGCAGCGTTTGCTGTTCGTTGAGAAACAACCGATGCAGGGTGGCGGGCATCCCGATCAACACGCTGATCTGCTGTTGCTCGATCATCTGCGCTATCTCCCGGTAATCGTCATCTGCCGGCGCGCCCATTGGCCAGTGCCGGGCCTGCAGTTGCTCCAGCACCTTGGCAAAACTGGAGAAGCCGCCGTATAGGCCGCCACTGAAGAACAGGTTCATCACACGATCCCGCGCCGGTTCCAGGCCGGCCGCCAGCAAGCCATCGGCGGCCGCCTGCATCTGGCGCTGGAAGTCGTGGTGACTGAAACCCGAAAGCGCCGGCGTGCCGCTGCTGCCTCCGGAGCGAAAATACAGCTGCGCCTGCGGGTGCGGCGGTCGATCGATGAAGGCTGTCTTGTCCATGATCGGCACCCCGGCCAGCGCGGGTGGCGATGGCTGGCGATCCAGCGTGGCGTGACGCGCCAGTGAATTCGGCGTCAGGCTGACCGACACTCGACGGCTCAGGCGCTGCAAGGCATAGACGCCGTCATGGGGTTCGCCGTCGTAGCCATCGTGAATGGCGTCGAGCGGGGTAATACGGGTGACACCGGCGGCGATCAGGGTTTGCGCCAGTTCGGTGATCTGCGCCTCAGGGCACAACAAGGCACAGCTTTGCAGGACGTTGCGCCAGGGCAGCAACGTAGCGCTGAGCAGCTCGCGGGGCAGGGGCTTGAGCAGCAGGCTGCGAAACAGCGCCGACGGTTCGAGCTGGCGGTCATGGCTCCAGATCACACGCCAGCCCGGCGCGCTCCAGACCCGACCGGTCTTCCCGGAAAAACTCTGGGCCAGCTGCGCCATTGCCGTGCAGGTGGTGATTTGCGAAGCCTCTTCAAGCGTGGGGGTGAGGGCCGGCCATCGCCCGGCGCGGCGTTCGAATGCGGTGGCCAGTTGAGCGCCAATCTCGCTCAGCACGGCGGCATCATCACTGTCCACCAGCAGCCATTGCGGGCTGGAGCAGGCTTGCTGATCGAGGCGGCAGACTTCATCAACGATGGCATCGAGCACGGCGGGGCAGACCGCGTCCGGGGTCAGATAGGCGAAGCTGATGCGATGCCCCCAGTCGATCCAGCGACATCCTGGCGGCACGTGTTGGCGAATGGCCTGCAGCGCGGTTTCGCCACCCCACGCCGCGACACCGTTGGCGTGTCTGCACAGCTGAGCGATTTGTCCGGTGCTCGCCGGCAGGACTGCGACATAACCCTTGAGTTGACCGCTCGGATCGCATGCGAGCAACGCCTGGAGCAAGCGCGCGGTGAGGCCACCGTCGCTGCTGCTGGGGCGCAGCCAGTTGACGTTGCCGCTCAGCAGACTCTCGATTACCGCACAAAACGCCAGCAGTGGCGCGTTCGCGGGCGTGATGTGTACCACCAGGCCCAATGGGCTCCAGCGCTCAAAGCGTGACTGGCGATAGTCGATGCGCCGCAGCGAATCAGGTTGCAGGCCGAGCTCGCGATCAAGCTTGGCTTGCAGCGCGGCAGGCTGGCAGAAATCGATCAGCGCCGGGCGTTGCCCGACATCAAGCGGCACGCCCGCTGCGTGCTGTTGCAGGTGGGTGGCGAAGGCTTCGGCGGCTGCAAGCAGCGTAGCGGTTTCAAGGGGCGTCTGCAGATGTTGTGGCAACTCCACGTGAAGTTGCTGCAAGGCGCTGTCGAGGTCGCACTCGGTGTGCAGTTGTCCGTTGATCAAGTACATATCAGTGCCTCCCCAGCAGTTCGGAGGCAGCCATGGCGCAGCTCCTCGCGGCGGCGGTGCCGGCGCGGCCATGCAGTTGGAACCAGTCGCTTGCCAGGCCGCAGTCGCAACTGGCGGCGGGATGCAGCGTGGCGAGGTCACTCATGACCACCGCATGCGCCGGACTGGAGGAAATGTAGGGTGAAACCAGATTCAGCAGTCCGCATTGCCCATAGGGCAGGACCGAAAAGTCCACGGCGCTGCGCACGTAGACTTTCGAATATACCGGCACGTGAAAGCGGTGGTGGGCACACTCGATGTAAGGCACCGCGTGCTCGACGGCGCCATAACCATCGCGACAGTCCCGGGTACTGATGCCCAGTTGCTGCTGGATCCGCGCGTACAGCTGTTGCTTGGGGACTTCTTCGGAGGTGCGGGTTTTCCAGCCGCCGCCGAAAAATGCCAATGATCCTGCTGGCAGTTGCACATCCTGCACAGCCGTGGCGCGCATGCGTTGCAGGGTTTCCCAGAGAAACGCCGGGAAGCCGAAAATACGCACCGGCAGACCTTCTTCGGCAAACGCCTGCAGAGCCGCGATGACCCCGAATAGATCGAACTGGTGGCTGTCACCATTGCGTCGCAAGGCGTAAATCACCCGGTTGGCGGGGGCAAAGCCGCACAGGAACTGATCGGTAAAGGACGTGCCCAGGGTATTGCACGGCTCAGGCTCGTAGCTCAGCAGCAGATAGTTGCAAGGTGTATGCGGTGTGATCCAGCCGTACTGTGCGAATATCCGCTCGACCATGTATTGCGCTGCGCCGAGGCTGCGCGCGTCATACCGCATGCGGCTCTTCTGCCCGCTGGTGCCGGAGGACGTCAGTTCCAGAGCGTCCTCGCCCGTCGGGCTGAGCAGCAAATGTTGCTTGAAGAAATTGGCGAAAATCGGTGGCAGTTGCGACCAGTCGTCCAGCGTGTCGAGATCATCGACATCGACCGAGTGGGCCTTCAGCCAATGGCCGTAACCGGGCGTGTGGCGAGCGTGGAACCGGGTGATTTCGCTCATGGCCTGATTGAACAGCCCCGCGGGTACGGAGTCCGGGCAATAGGGTTGCGACAATGCGCAGAGCGCATCGCCATGGGGAAATAAATTCATCGAATATCCTTATTGATGTACGTTGGACGCGGCGGGTGCCGCAGGGTGGTGGCGCAGAATGCGGTAGAGCAGGGGCAGGCACAGCAGGCCGCCGAGGGCTGCGAACAGGCAGAAGGATTGCAGATTGTCGCCGCCACCAACGGTAGCGATGAGCGAGCCGCCGAGGCCCATTACGGCAATCGACAGCATGCCGATCATGGCCGAGACCAGACCTTTGCCATCGGGGCTGGAGAACAGCGCCAGCCGGTACAACGCAGCGTTGCTCATGCCCAGTCCCAGCGCATAGAGGGACAGTCCGCCGACGGCCATTACCAGTGCCGCCGAACTCAGGGCCGCGCCGATCAGCATCAGCAGTCCGAGACAGAACGGCCACAGAGCCAAGCCAATCACCCGGACCAGTGTGTGTCTGGCGAGCAATCGATCCAGCAGCAGATTGCCGACGATCACCGCCGAGAACACCGGGATCTGCCACACGCCGTACGCCAGTGCAGACAGCTCCAGGCGCTGCATGAGCAATACCGGCGCCAGTCCGATCCAGGCAATCAGTGGCAGGCTCATCAGGCCCAGCGCCACGCTGCAGCCGACGAATCGGCGATTGCGCAGCAGTGTGAGGTAGCCCCGGCCGACTTGCGTGAGCGAAAACGCCGCCGGGGCCTGCTGCTGGCCGTCGCGGCGCGTGACGCCTATCGTTTCCGGCATCCAGGCCAGCAGACCGAGCCAGACCACGGCACTGGCCAGCCCCAGACCCAGAAACATCTGCCGCCAGCTCAGCCATTCCAGCAGCAGGCTGCCGAGCAACGGTCCAAGCAGCGGCGACAGCAGCGCGACATTGCCGAGCAACGCCATGAGCCGCACCGCATCGGCCTCGCAGAACACTTCCTGCAACGCCGGATAGCTGACGGCAACGACGAACCCCAGACCCATGCCCTGAATCAGGCGCAATGCGTTGAAGGCCTCGATGCGCTGCGTCATCACCGCCGCGCTGCACGCCAGACCAAACAGCGCACAGCCGAGCAACAGCAGCCGGCGTCTGCCGTAGCGATCCGAGAGCGGGCCGATCAACCATTGCAGGCACACGCCACCCAGCAGGTACAGATTGAAGGCATTGGGAACGTGGCGGGCATCGGCATTGAACTCGCCGGTCACCGTCAACATGGCCGGCATGATCATGTCGCTGGCCATGTAGGTGAGCAGTTCAAAAGCGGTAATGGCCAGGCAGAATCCAATAGTCTGCACGGGCGTCATTACGATCAAGGTTCTCTGCATAAACATCCCTGTTTCAGTGAGCGAGAAAGTTCACAGAGACTAGGGGCAGAGCTGTTGCAGCATCCAATGCTTTGCTGCGACATGAAATTTCAAATACTTACAGCGTATTTAAGTGAATCGACCTGCGCATTGAACAGTCATGATCGACGGTCGCGCGCAGCCAAAAAAATGCCCGCTGGCGGGCGGGCATGGTTTGCTCTGAGATGATTTTTACAGCGTCTCTTCCTGTGCTTTCAGACACACCGGAAGGCGAACAATCCTGTTCTAACGATGGTAATAACCGGGGCCTTCCTGATAACGATGGTGGTCGTCATGCCAGCCGCCGTGGGGGAAAATGATGCAGCCGCTCAAGGTCAGAACGGCAAGGACAGGAATCAGCCAGGTGATTCGACGGAACATTTCAAGGATCCTCATGGTTACGCCGGCATGAAGCCAAAACTCTTCATCGGCTGTAACATGAGACCGCGTTCAGCCACGCCCATCCCCGCAACACGGTATGTGCATGGCATGCAATCGGATACAAACCGGATACATTTGAAAGTTTCAGGAACCCGCAATGACCCAGAAGCAACGCTTGAAATACTCGATCCTGATCGCCCTGTCGGTGCTGGCGATCATGCTCGGCCTGTCCTGGCTGCAAAATGCCGGGATGATCAGTCAGAAGATGTTCCAGTACATCGCCATGGGTGTGGCGGTGGTCGTGGTGGTGATCAACGGGGTGATGCGCCGCAAGGTCAAACCCTGACGGCGATCGCGGGACGCTTCAATCGTGATTGAGCACGGCAGCAGCCTGTGGATGCAGGCTGTAACTCTTGTCCGGGTTGAAGGTGACCACACCTTCGGCACACAGACGTTTCAACACTTCGCGCACGCTGAGAAAGGACAACGGAATATCCAGGTCCAGCAACTGGCTGTGCACACCGCGCACGCCCAGGCGTCGATCGCTTTGCGCGGCGACCAGCAGGGCGTCGATGACTTTCAGGCGAATCAGGCTGGTGCGCAGGCCGAAGCTTTTCAGCAGCAGGCGAATGCGCTCATTACCCAGGCGTTCGGGGCTGGGGGCGAAACTGCTCGCGCGGGAACTCATGGCAGCTCCTTGTGACGCCTGGCTACCGTCCGTTGGTAGTTGCGAGTTGTACATGGGGTTACTCCTTTTCAGAGCCCGATCAGGAAACGTTTTGACTGCTCTCAGTAAACAAGACGTTTCAGCACGACAAATCATGAAAGGAAATATGTAGAAATTTTGTCGGTTATTCGTTGTTTTCCCGTAATCAGTGGATTGCACCCTCGTCAATCGGGCTAAATTTTTTTTCCCGCATTCGTTTCCTGAACAGCCGTCTTGCGCCCAGGCGCATGAATCAATTTCAGAGCGGATCCGGCGCAAGCGCCGATCCTTGTCTTGTCGTTCAGGAGCGAGTGTGATTATTTCCCGACAGTTAACCGGACTGGCCCTCGCCGGTGCGTTTCTCGGACTCAGTCTGTCCGCCCATGCCTTCAGTCCCGCAGCACAGGCCAGTGCCGATATCCGTCGCACCTCCTTTGGTGTGCCGCACATCCGCGCCGAGAACGAGCGCGGTCTGGGTTTCGGCATCGGTTACGCCTACGCGCAGGACAACCTGTGTCTGCTGGCCAACGAGATCGTCACGGTCAATGGCCAGCGCTCGCGCTATTTCGGGCCGGAGCAGTTCACTGTCGAACAGCGCGAGAATCGCGTCAGCGATCTGTTCTTCACCTGGCTCAACACTCCCGAAGCAGTGAAAGCCTTCTGGGACGCGCAACCGGCGCAGGTGCACGATCTGGTAGAAGGTTACGCAGCGGGTTACAACCGCTATCTGGCCGAGCGCCGCCAGCAGGGGCTGCCGCAACAGTGCCAGGGGGAATGGGTGCGTGATATCGCCGCCGAGGATCTGGTGAAACTCACTCGACGCCTGCTGGTCGAGGGCGGTGTCGGGCAGTTCGCCGAAGCCCTGGCAGGCGCGACGCCGCCCCAGGCCACGGCGCAGCTCGGCAGCAATGCGCAGGCCTATCAGTTGGCGGATGCGCGCCTGCAGCGCTTCGCCCTGGATCGCGGCAGCAACGCCGTGGCGGTCGGCAGCGAACGCTCGTTCAACGGACGCGGCATGCTGCTGGCCAACCCGCATTTTCCATGGGTCGGCGGCATGCGCTTTTACCAGATGCACCTGACCATTCCGGGCAAACTCGACGTCATGGGCGCAGCCTTGCCGGGGCTGCCGATGATCAACATCGGTTTCAATCAGCATCTGGCCTGGACCCACACGGTGGATTCGTCCAAGCACTTCACCCTGTATCGCCTGCAACTCGATCCGAAAGACCCGACCCGCTACCTGCTCGACGGCAAGTCGCTACCGTTGAACAAGCAGACCGTTACCGTGCAGGTCAAACAGGCGGACGGCCAAGTGGTGCCGGTCTCGCGCGATGTCTACAGCTCGCAGTTCGGCCCGATCGTGCAATGGCCGGGCAAGCTCGACTGGGATCATCAGTACGCCTACAGCCTGCGCGACGCCAACCTGGACAATGACCGCGTGCTGACGCAGTGGTACGCGATGAACCAGGCGTCGAGCCTCAAGGATCTGCAGGTTTCGGTGCACAAGCTTCAGGGCATCCCCTGGGTCAACACCCTGGCCGTGGATGACAAGGGGCAGACGCTGTACATGAACCTGTCGGTGGTGCCGAACGTCAGCGCCGACAAACTGGCCAAGTGCAGCGACCCGCGCATCGGTTTGCAGATGATCGTGCTCGACGGTTCCAACAGCGCTTGCGCCTGGGACATCGATCCGCAAGCTGCGCAAAAGGGCATTTATGCCGCCAGCCAGCTGCCGCAACTGTTGCGCGAGGACTTCGTCCAGCACTCCAACGATTCAGCGTGGCTGGCGAACCCGGCACAACCGCTGACCGGATTCTCGCCGCTGATCAGTCAGGACGGTCAGCCACTGGGCCTGCGTGCGCGCTTTGCGCTGGAGCGTCTGAGTGCTCTGGGCAAAAAAGGCCCGCTGGCGATGAAGGATCTGCAACAGATGGTGATGGACGACAACGTCTATCTGGCGACTCAGGTGCTGCCCGATCTGCTGAAGTTCTGCGCTGCGGATCTGGGTGCGGACGCGGCCGCGTTGAAGCCGGTTTGCGTCAGTCTCAAGGGTTGGGATGGCCGGGCGAATCTGGATTCGGGCATTGGCCTGGTGCATTTCCAGAACATCATGCAGGCGCTGCAAGCGTCGCCTGATGTCTGGCGCGTACCGTTCGATCCAAAAGACCCGCAACACACGCCACGCGGTCTGGCGATCGAGCAACCGGCGGTGAGCAAGGCACTGCGTGAAGCGCTGCTGGCGTCGGCCGCCACGGCACAGAAAATGGGCCTCAAGCCTGAAACCCGCTGGGGCGATATTCAGGTGGTGAGCAGCGGCGCTCGACAAACTGCGATTCACGGCGGCCCGGGAACGCTGGGGATCTACAACGCGATCCAGAGTGTGCCGCGTGAAGACGGCAAACTCGAAGTGGTCAGCGGCACCAGCTATCTGCAAGTGGTGACCTTCGACGACAAAGGCCCGCACGCTCAAGGGCTGCTGGCGTTCTCGCTGTCGAGTGACCCGGAGTCGAAATACTCTCGCGATCAGACCGAGGCATTTTCGAAAAAACAGTGGAGTGTGCTGCCGTTCACTGAGCAGCAGATCGCAGCTGATCCGCAGTATCAGCTGCAAACCGTTCGCGAGGTGGCGGGCAAGAGCGCCGAGGTGGTTGCGCAGTAAGTCAGCCTGAACGAAAAAGCCGCTGCTCCCTGAACGGGGACAGCGGCTTTTTTTGCTTGTGTGTCTCAACTCTTCGGTGGCTGCCGCGGCATCGAGTTGATCACCGGATCACCCTCGGTATTGCGCGTCAGGTAGACCGGCAGCACCTTGGGCAGGGTGTTGACGAGGCCGCCGAGTTCTTTGATGTTGTAGACGCCGCCGACGCGGATCGTGCCGGTGTTGGCGTCGGCCAGTTTCAGCGGTTTGCTCAGGTAGCGATTGATCAGCGGCAAGGCGTCGTTGAGTGCCAGGTTGTCGAGCACCAGTTTGCCGTTGCGCCAGGCCAGGGCGTTGTCGTTGGCGTAGGTCTGGCTGATCTGCGGCATGTAGTCGCCATGCCGGTACTGCGCCTGCATGGCCGGCCCCAGGCGCAGACCGTCGCCGGGCAGGGCGGCGTTGCTGGTCACCAGCACCGAGCCTTCGATCAGATTGACCCGCACCTGATCTTCGTAGAGCCAGACATTGAAGCGGGTGCCGGTCACGCGGATCTTGCCTTCGCCGGCCCTGACCACGAACGGGTGGGAGAGGTCATGGCTGACTTCGAAAAACGCCTCGCCTTTTTTCAGGGTGACTCGGCGTTCGTCCTTGTAATTGCTGAAGGTCAACTCGGTATTGAGGTTCAGCTCGACCTGACTGCCGTCCTTCAAGGTGACCTGACGGACATTGTCGGTGGCTTCGAAGTGCTGATAGCTGTTGGGCAACCAGCCCAGGTTCCAGCCGCTGTAGGCCGCCAGTGGCAAGGCCAGCGCACAGACACTCGCGGCAATTGCATAGCGACGCCAGGCAGGCAGCGGTTTATTCAGCGGCACACTCGGCGGCGTCTGCGGACGTGGCAAGTGTTCGGCAACGTCCCAGATTTCCAGCATCGCTTCATATTCGAATGCATGCAGCGGATGCGCATCGCGCCATTGCTCGAAAGCCAGTCGCTCCTCGGCGGAGCAGTCTACGGCGTGCAGACGCATGCACCAGTGCGCGGCGGCATCGGTGATCGCATCGTATTCGGCTTCCGAGAGGGATTCTTGGGTCATTGACTCGTCCTGATTTGCTGCATTCTAACCTTGCGGGCGTTGCGCCGAGAACATCCGTCATGGCAATTGCCCATCAAAGTGGAACTTATTTTTCTGTCAGACGCCCAAAAACAGGACATCCGAGGAACATCATCCACAAATGGAGTGAAAAAATGATCAAAAAAACCTTAGCCGCTGCAATTGCCACCGCCGCTCTTTTCAGTGCCGGTGCCGCCATGGCCGATCGCCCCGGTGCAGGCTGGGTCACCATCGAAAAGGCAATCGAGATCGTGAAAACCAAGGCCGGTTACGTCGAAGTCTATGAAATCGAGGCCGACAATGACGGCTACTGGAAAGGTGAGGGTCGCAAGGCCGACGGTTCGGTGTATGAATTCCGCATCGACGGCGCCTCGGGCAATGTATTGCGTGACCAGAAAGACTGATTCCATTCCGCGATAAACCATGCGCAGGCCAATGCCTGCGCATTTTTTTTGCTTAGTTGAGCCCTTCGTGAGGCTGGACCACCGGGTCGAGTTGGCGGCCCATTTCGCAAATCAGGAAAGCGATGGAATCGGCATTACTCAATATCGTGTCGATCCTTGGGTGCGCATTCGTCGGGCTGAGAAACGCTGTTCGCGCCTCTTCCAGATTCGCGGTATGGGTGGTCCTGAGAATTTCCCTGCGCACATGACCCATGCCCGGCGTCTCGTCGACATCGAGCCATTCCTTGAATTCTTCGCTCCAGCGCGAAAACAGTTCTTCACGAGGTGTGGACAGTGACAAGGCTTCGCGCTGGAATTGCGTTTGTGCCTGTTTCTGGGCCGCGCCGTAGCCGGTGACTGTGGCAATCAAATCCGTAAACGGGCGGCGGGCTTCCAGGGTCGCGATGTCCACGGTCTTGCCGAACTGGTGAGAAAACTCGTGGATCAGCGTTGCCGCCCGTGCATGCCCTTCGACATTGAAAGGCTGGGTAAGACCATTTTTGTACCAGTCCAGCCCCTGATTGAAGAACTTCTCGGTGAAGTGCACGCGTTGGAGCAAATCCTCGCCCAGTACAAAGGCAATGACTCCCGAGTTGCGGTGCTTATTCGAGCCGACGACAAAGCGACTGGTATTCATCAGGTCTTCCGTGGGGTCGACCAAGGCATCACAGATCGGCACGATGGCCAGCTTCAATTTGTCGAGAATGTCGGCATCCAGACGTTGCACGCCAAAAAAGCTTTTGAGAAAAGTATCGAGGCGAGTACCGGGCGCGTAGTTTCTGAGCTGGGCAAGATTGTGCAGGCTGTTGAACGCGTAATGCCGGGCCAGATCAATCGCCTCGATGATCATGCGCGCCTTTTCCGGGTGTCTGGCGCGGATTTCGTCCATGCCTTGCGCCTCGATATTCAGCCAGTGTCGGGTTTCGCGATCAGTCGCAAAGCGGTTGTACATTTTCGACAGGCCTTTGCCGAAATGCACAGTATGGCGATCCGGGTCCAGCACCAGTTGCCGGGAAGCGGTGTGTTGCAACACCGGACCTGGCTGCTCGGCGCCCTTGATTTGCCAGACGGCTCCCGGCCGCTCCACGGGATAGACTTTGCCGGCAATGGGGGCGTAGGTCGCTTTGGTTTTCAGGTCCTGATACGTGCCTTCGGCTGCATTGTGAGTCAGATCCTTCAGCGCGACCGTCGAAGCTTCAAATGTCTGCAGCGAGGTGCGCAACGGGTCGGTCGGCTTTGTCTGTGCAAGGACGGGAGCGCTCAACGTGGTTGGCTGCGGTGCTTGCGGCGCTGCCACAGCTTGAGATTCCAGACGTGACTCCAGTGCCAGTCGCCCGAGACTGATCATCTGCGCTGCGCCGGCGACAAAGGTTTGCAGCGCACGTTTCCAGTGGTGATCCTGCAACGCTTCGGCCGAGTCCAGAAAATCCCGGTAGCTTTGCCAGAGAAACTGCACATAGGCGAGTTTGCCCGGCAGCAGGCCCCGGATCTGCTGGATGCCTGAACTGAACAGATTCTTCGCGGCGTCCCAATCCGCCTGCGCCGATGGCAGCGAATGGCTGCTCAGCAAGTGGGGTAACAACGCCAGATTGTCGTCGAACAACTGCAGCAGCAAGTTGCCGTCGACCGGATTGGCGGCCAGGGTCATTTCGCTCGTCCGGCCGCTGCCCGCCTTGAACAACGCGCTGAAGATCGAACGTTGACTTTCCGGTAAGCGGCGCAGCAGCAAGTCCTGCAGTGAGCCCGGCGTATTCAGCGCGGCGATCACTGCCGCCTCGTCCTCGAACTCACTGAATGCGTACTCCCCATGGTAGGGCGCATAAAGCACCTGAGGGCCGGGTTGTCCCGCAGGGCCGATCAAGTACAGCCCCAGCGCCCTGATCGCTGATGCCCCGGCGGTCTTGATCAGCGCCAACGGCCGGACAATGGCATCGGCCCCTTGCACGGTGGCACGAGCGACGGCATCGGGCATGTCGAGCACTTGCGAAATCAAGTCGAAGGCTTTTGTCGACAAGCGTTGTTGCAGTTGCAGCTGATGGGCATGCTGCAGCAGTTGCCAGGGTAATTGGCGGAGGAAACGCTGCTTGCGTTGTTCGGCGTCGACGCCATCCACAGACAACGCCTTGGTGATTTTGTCGGCAAATGTTGTCGCTACGTTCAAGGACAACAGCAGGCTTCTGACCGCTTGCTGGTCGAGTCCCGTCGGCAGCGCCTGTTCGGTGCTCGAACTGAGGGTGAATGCAGTGTCCTGTGCAATATGCGCATGGTTCAAGGCGAAATCGGTCAGGCTCATCGCAGACCCGATCATGCTCAGCGCCGGAGTGACGATGATCTGCTCGGGGTCGAGAGCCTGCCTCTGCAAGCGGCTGCTCAACAGCGTTTGAAGCGTCTGCCTGATGTAATCACGCAAGGTTGGCAGCGCGTGGAGATAATCCTCGTCGTCAATGACACTGAGGCGCCACTGTTCCAGCAGTTCCAGGTGCAACTGCTGCTCCTCAAGCGTGGCCATTCCCAGCCAGGCAGGCAGTGAGTGCTGCTTGCCGAGTGCCTGCGCCAGAGCGCTGGCGCGTTGCAGATTGGTTTCGACGACTTGCTCACTCAACGTGTTGAGGATCCGGGTTTCGCGCGGCGTTGGCCATTGGCGGCCCCGCACCTGATCACAGCGCTGGAGAAAGTGTTCGATCGCTGATTCGATACGATCCTGCAGGACATTGCCGCTGATCAGCTGTAAAGGTCCCAGCGTGTAGTGTTGATGGAACCTCTGGTGCAGGGGTGAAAGGTTTTCCTGCAGCACCAGGCGTTTTTGCGGATCCAGCAGTCGCTGGTTCAAAACCTGTCTGGCCTGCTCGATCGAGCGGAAGACTTCCAGGCCCAGAGCCGGGGTCCACAAGATCGCGCGTCCGGAGTGCTGCGTATCGGGGCCACCGCGTTCCGTGAGCAGGACGCAGTTGGCCAGCGGCAGCACTTCGCTCTCACCGGCGACCTGTAACGTCAATGACCAGGCATCCGGCCGAATCCCGTTGAGTGCCTTGCGGCGGCTGCGATCCGGGTGATCCGGATCGAACACGGTGTCGACCAGGGCTTGCGCATGACGGCTCAGCGTTCCGTTCAGGACTCTCAACCGTGCTTCGCCATTGATGCCGACAGACAGGGCGTGTGCAAGTTTCGCGGCGATGCCCAGCAGATAGGTGCGCTGCAGCGCCGTGACGCTCAGTGGCTGGGCGACGAAGTCTGCGGCGATGGTCGGCATGATGCTGGCGAACTTGCGCACTTCGGCTGCGGCAGTGTCTGCCAGCACCCTTGAGGGCAATGGGTTACCGGTGAGCATCGGCCGGATGCTCCAGCGTCCGCGGGCATCCAGTGGCACGAGGCGCTCGTGGAGCATCGAACGGATGTCCAAGGCCTTGTCGAACAGCGCGCGGATATCCACGACGCCGTCGCTGTGCCGGTACAACTGCAAGGCATAATCGATGTTCTGTCGTTGCTTGGTGATGATCAACTCGAGCAGGACGCTGAACACGTCTCCGGCAATCGATTGGCCGGAAACCTGCGGCCGGTCGAAACCGAGGAAGCGTTGGCGCTCGTCGAGACTCAACAGACCATAGAGTTCGTCTTCATGCCCGGGGCTGGCGAACTTGCCGAGCAACATGGCTTTGAGATCTGCGTAGTCCCTGAGCACCTGCAAACCGTGAGTCGGGGTATACAGGCAGCTGTCGGAATGGCCGATCATCAGCGCACCGGCCAGTTCCACGAAGTTTGCCTGGTGCTCCCACAGACGCACGGTTTCCACGGCCGCGCGAGGTGCCAGACTTTCATTGAAACCCAGCGAGGTCAGCAGGCTGTCGAATTGACGCTGATCGATGATGCCGGCCTCGCGTTTGAGCAAAAAGTCCGCCAGCGCCTGTTGCCGAATGATCTGCGCAAATACGTCGCGTCGCGAGGCCCCGTCAGTGCCGGGCCCATTCCAATAGCGCTCCATTTGCTGGTACAGCAACACCAGCAGTTTGCCTGAAGCCGTGGTGACGGCTGTCTCCCAGTGTTGCTGATCACTGGCCAGGAAAGTCCGGCCGGAGTGCGAAAACTCATGGGTCTGGCCAATCGGCCATCCGGAGTGGCGATAGTGCAATAGCAACGCGTCGCCAAGCGACAGTGCTTCGAGCTTGCGTCGTGAAGGAAGGTCGGGCGATGCCGGGCCGGTTGCGGTTGCGGTTGCGTACAGATTCACGCGCGTGCGGGTCTGGTCGACGTCGCGCATCGTTGGCGTCAGCAGTTCGTCGACGATGGTCTGGAGCAGGCTGCCAAGCTCGGGCAGTTGCATCAGCTCATCGAGCATCGCCTGTGCGTTGAGCTGCTGGCAGTGCTCGATGGCGGCGCGTTGATCCTCGAATATATCGCCCTCGATAAGCTGATAGGTCACGCTGATACCGTGCCGTTCTGCCAGTCGTTTGCGTTGGGAAAGTGCGAGAAGCGCGAGCAGCCGATCGTCCTCACGGGCACTGTTCAGATGCTGTTCCAGATGCGCAGTCAGGCTGGCGAGGCTGGCATGTTTTTTCAGCCCGGCAAAAGGCGTGTACAACAGAATGCCGCGATCATCCGGGGTGGCGCTGAGGATGAAGCTGCCCGCCAACGGCACCGCTGTTGCGCCTTCGGTGTTGAGCAGGATGCGCTGGGCAAGCATGGGCGGGGTCTGCTGACTGCGCAGGGCATGAGTCCCCAGTTGCACGTGACTCAGCCATCGGAAGTCAGCGCTGGACATGTGATGGAGGTGGCCGAGTTCGCGCCACGATCCGGGGGAGTTGAGCATGGGCTGGAGCAGCAGGGGAGGAGTGGGTGCAGGCATCATCGGGTCTCGTTCAGGGCACCGGCCGGTGCACCGGTAAATTGAGACACGAGACTAAAGACCGGGCAGATAGCACGGGTGGTACATAGTTACCGCACAAGCGGCAGCGCAATGTGCTGGCAGCGACATGCCGGCACCACAACGGTTGACAGCACCCGTACCGGGCGTGGTTAATCGCTGGGCAAGCTGTTCGTACGCTGTTGTTCCCTCCAATAATTAGTCTGGAGCTTCAGATGTCTGCGCCACACGATTCCGTGTCTTCCCCCGTTGCGTCCACACTCTCGCTCGAAGCGCTGACGCAATTGCTTGAAAAGGTTTTCCTGCGCCACGGTACGTCGGCGTCCGTCGCCCGCACTCTGGCTGCCAACTGCGCCGGTGCCGAACGCGACGGTGCGCACAGTCATGGCGTGTTCCGTATCCCCGGTTATGTTTCGACACTCAATAGCGGTTGGGTCAATGGACAGGCTGTGCCGCAAGTCGAGGACGTAGCCTCGGGTTTCGTGCGAGTCGATGCCGGCAACGGTTTCGCCCAGCCGGCGCTGGCCGCTGCTCGTTCGTTGCTGGTGGAGAAGGCGCGCAATGCCGGGATCGCGGTGTTGGCGATTCGCAACTCGCATCACTTTGCGGCGCTGTGGCCGGACGTCGAGCCGTTTGCCGAAGAAGGGCTGGTGGCGCTCAGCGTGGTCAACAGCATGACCTGCGTGGTGCCGCATGGCGCCGATCGGCCGCTGTTCGGCACCAACCCGATTGCCTTTGCCGCGCCGCGCGCCGGTGGTGCGCCGATTGTGTTTGATCTGGCGACCAGCGCCATTGCTCACGGTGATGTGCAGATTGCCGCGCGCAAGGGTGAACGTCTGCCTGCCGGAATGGGTGTGGACGGTCTTGGGCAGGCGACGCAGGATCCGAAAGCCATTCTTGAGGGTGGCGCGCTGTTGCCGTTTGGCGGCCATAAAGGCTCGGCGCTGTCGATGATGGTCGAGCTGCTGGCGGCGGCGTTGACCGGAGGCAATTTCTCCTTCGAGTTCGACTGGTCGAACCATCCCGGGGCCAAGACCCCGTGGACCGGGCAGCTGTTGATCGTCATCGACCCGAGCAAAGCTGCCGGGCAGAGCTTTGCCGAGCGCAGCGAAGAGCTGGTGCGGCAGATGCATGGGGTGGGGTTGAAGCGCTTGCCGGGTGATCGCCGGCATTTGCAGCGGGCCAGATCGCTGGCCGAGGGGATTGTGCTGGATGAGCAGACGCTGGCGCAGTTGCGCGAATTGGCCGGAGAATAATCGGCATAGAACACATATGGCGAGGGAGCTTGCTCCCGCCGGGTTGTGAAGCGGCCCCCCTTTGTCTGTTTGAAAACAGGGGGACTGCTGCGCAGTCCAGCGGGAGCAAGCTCCCTCGCCACAGGTTTTTTGTCAGACGTCGATCAACGACGACCGAGCAGCAGGCCCACCACCAGACCGAAACCGGCGGAAATCGCCACGGTCTGCCATGGATGGCCGCCAATGTAGCTCTCGGTGGCCTCGACCGCCGGTTTGGTGCGTTCACGCACGCTCGACACGGAATCCAGTGCCTGTTGCAGCTTCAGGGCGATTTGTCCGCGCAGGGTCTCGGCTTCTTCGCCCACCAGTGAGGCGCTGCTCTTGAGCAGTTTGTCGGACTCTTCGATCAAAGCCTGAAGTTCGCTGAACGCCTGATCCTTGATTTGGTCTTCGACGGCTTGCACGCGGGATTTGCGGGCCATTGGGTGACTCCTTGCAGATGGATGAACAGTGATCAATGGAGTGCGGCGCTGACTGAAAAGTTGCACTGATTTTAGGTGCGAAAGAAAAACCTGCGCGGGAGATTTCCGCCGAGCGTGTAAGATGTCGCCATTTTACGCAGCAGGTATTTCCCCATGAGTTTCAATCTGGCCGACAAATCCCTCGCCGAGCGCGCTGCGCTGGAAGACGAGAAATCCCGTCTGTTCGAACTCTGGCAGAACAATCTGGGCAAAGCCAAAGGCGAAGCCGCGCGGTTGTTCGGCGAACGCTCCAAGCGCAAGGGCAAATGGGCCGAGTGGGTGCGCGCCGAGCTGGATGGCATGTCCCCGCCGGAATTCGCCAACATGGTGCGCAGTGAGGTCAATCGACTGATGGCGGCCAACAAGTAATAGCGGCCCAGTCGGTGTTGAAGCACCCGACAATCGCCTCACGCACCTTGATCACCACCGGATCGATCTGCGTGCTGGTGCGCCAGCCCAGTTCGATCGGATAGCGCGGCAACGCCAGCGGGCAGGGCAGCAGCACCAGCCCGCTGAGCTCGGCAATGGCCTGGGCGGCATGGCGGGGGATGGTTGCCACCGCGCCGCTGCCCCTGAGCAGATGCGGCAGCGCGGCAAAGTGCGTGGTCGAGGCGCAGACCCGCCGGCTCAGGCCCAGCGCCGCCAGCCCCTCATCGGTGATGCCGATAAAACCGCCCGAGGACACCAGCATGTGCTCGCGGGTGACGAACTCCGGCAAATCGATGTTCTGTTGGCCGGGCGCCAGACTGCCCGGATCGACCAGAC
This sequence comes from Pseudomonas sp. GM30, assembly GCF_000282275.2. NCBI lineage: Bacteria > Pseudomonadati > Pseudomonadota > Gammaproteobacteria > Pseudomonadales > Pseudomonadaceae > Pseudomonas > Pseudomonas sp. GM30. Next base: position 272,584 of record NZ_AKJP02000032.1, read on the forward strand.
ACGCATAATCCCCTTCACCCAGTACCTGACGGCTGAGCAGACGCTCGGCAAAACCACCGGCGGTGATCGCCAGGTCGATGCTGCGCTCCATCAGCGCGCGGGCGACGATCTGACTGTGTGTCTGGCGAAAGATCAGCCGCAGCTTGGGCGCGCTGCGAGCGATGGCTTCGATCAGGCGCCGGCCGTAGGCAATTTCAAAGTCATCCGACAGGCCCACGGTGACTGAACGGCCCTCGTAGTGATGGGCTTCTGGGTCGACCATCGCCAGGCTCTGCCGGCATTTGTTCAGCGCCTCGCTGACCACCGGTTTCAGTTGATCGGCCTTGAGCGTCGGCGCCAAGCCACGGCCGGTGCGCACGAACAACTGATCGCCATACACCTCGCGTAACCGGCGCAACGCTGCGCTGACTGCCGATTGCGTCACCCCCAGACGCAGCGCCGCACGGCTGGCGCTGGACTCTTCATGCAGGGCTTCGAAGACTTTCAGCAGGTTAAGGTCGACGGTTGCGATATTCATATGGCTCATATCATTCAGCAGTGATTCGGTCTTTATTCATGATCCCGCGCCACCGCAGAATCGGCAACACCTGAACCCGATGGAGTGACCGCAATGCCCAAATCAATCGTCGCCGCCCTGCAGATCGGCGCCTTGCCCGGTGGCAAGGCTGAAACCCTGGAACAGATCCTCAGCTGGGAAGACGCGATCAGCGAGTCCGGCGCGGCGCTGGTGGTGATGCCTGAAGCGTTGCTCGGCGGTTATCCGAAAGGTGAGGGCTTCGGCACGCAGTTGGGTTATCGCCTGCCCGAAGGCCGCGAGGCCTACGCCCGCTACTTCGCCAACGCCATCGATGTGCCGGGAGCGGAAACCGAGGCACTGGCCGGTTTGTCGGCACGCACCGGGGCCAATCTGGTGATCGGTGTGATCGAGCGTGCCGGCAGCACGTTGTATTGCACGGCGCTGTATTTTGATCCGCAGGCGGGGCTGGTGGCCAAGCATCGCAAACTGATGCCGACCGGCACCGAACGGTTGATCTGGGGCAAGGGCGATGGCTCGACGCTGCCGGTACTCGACACTCAGGTCGGCAAACTCGGTGCGGTGGTGTGCTGGGAAAACATGATGCCGCTGCTGCGCACGGCGATGTACGCCAAGGGCATTGAAGTCTGGTGCGCGCCGACCGTGGATGAGCGCGAGATGTGGCAGGTCAGCATGCGTCACATCGCCCATGAGGGCCGCTGCTTTGTGGTCAGCGCCTGTCAGGTGCAGGCCTCGCCGAACGAGCTGGGTGTGGAGATTGCCAATTGGCCGGCGGATCGTCCGCTGATTGCCGGCGGCAGTGTGATTGTCGGGCCGATGGGCGATGTGCTGGCCGGGCCGTTGCGGGGCGAGGCGGGGTTGCTCACGGCTGAGATTGATACTGACGAGCTGGTGCGGGCGCGCTATGACTATGACGTGATCGGCCACTATGCGCGGCCGGATGTGTTTGAGCTATCGGTTGATGAACGGGCCAAACCGGGCGTGCGTTTCACCGCATAACCTCAGGACTGACACATA